>NYSW01000007.1 GCA_002683195.1 Phycisphaerae bacterium | reverse complement strand
GGAGACCGCGGCCCGTGACGCCCGCGGCGGCCGGTTCGTCCCCACCCTCTCCGAACAACAGGTCCGCAAGCCGATCAACACCACCGCGATCGGCCGGGCACACGGCCACGCCGACCTGATCGCGACCTTCGAAAGTCACCATGCGAGTACCGCCTGAACCTGGATCCGAGATCATGCCCCGCACCTTCGACTGCTTCACCTACTTCAATGAAGACCGTCTGCTCGAACTCCGATTCGAGACACTCTCGGATGTCGCCGACGTCTTCGTGGTGGTCTAGGCGACCCGGACGCACACCGGGATCCCCAAACCATCTGGCGGTACGAGACGACGAGTCGGACCGGGACTGGGTGCGTTGTCGAATCACCACCCGGCGTCATCTCGATCGTTTCTTCCGGACTCCCCAGCGAGTTCGATTGCTCGACCGACGAGACCTTCCCCCAGCCGCTCCGTGATCATCCGGAGCGAGACGAGTCACTGATCATCCAACCCTGATCCCGGTCGGTTCAATCGTCGGTCTTCTCGCCCGGAGACGATCGCCAACGAGCCGACGTCCGATCGGTCGGATGCCGCACCGGTTCCAGGTCGCGCCCGTGAATTCGAGTGTGATGGTCGATCATTCGTTCGACCAGATCTCCAGCCGAGGTTCCGTCGAGCGCGTCCCGATCATCCGTTTCATAGAACCAGGTGCAGATGACCAGGATCAGTCCGTGGACGGTCCACGGATGCGCCGTCATCCAGGGCGGAAGATCTCGAAGACCCGCCGCGAGCACATCGAGATCCGCGTGATTCAGAACACTGCTCGTGCGTTCGCGGTCCGGGTGGGATGAACAGGATCGAATCGCCAGACGAAGTCGGGCTCTGAACTCGGTCGCGCCACACGTGGAGCAGAAACGTGCCCGACACTCGTGACGGGTCCGACCCCCGGCATCCTTTCGTTCCACGGGCGACAGAAGAAGGGATTCGAGCCAGTTCATGCACCACCTCGCTTCCCGGAGACCCCGAACGGCGGCGAACAAGGCGTGCATTCATCGAAGGTGACGATCATGAAGACGACTCCGTTTCGGGGAGGGAGCCACGGTGGCCCGGACACCGTGTCGGGGCCTCCACTCCCTTCCTTTCCCCTTCGGGGGAAGGGAGTGGAGGCCGCCTCGAACCCGATTCAGGGAGAATCGAGGCCGGTCATTCGGGTCAGTCGATTTCAATGACCGTTCACCCACATTTCAGACCACGCTTCGGCGACCACCATTCGTTCTGCAAGTCACTATGGAAAAGACATTTACATCGACCGCGAATCCGCCGCCGATCGAGGTCGAGGGAACCCTTTCGCAAATTGAAATGGCCACTTGAAAGGTGGCGGTTCATGGCGGTATTCTCGCGGCTCGTTCCCGTTGGTCGGCTTTCTCTCTCTCTAACCCGCCGACCAGCACTCCCGACTCCGCAAGGAGACCGGTACGACCGCAGGTTTCGTCTTGTGGTCGTTCCGTTTTTGGACGGATCGATTCAATCATCGAATTCGGATGCTGATCCGTACACTTGAGAGATGTTCACCACCCTTCAGATCGTCTCCGTCGTGCTCATCACCGCGATGGTGGAGCCGCCATCGCCCCCCACGGCTCCGAAGGCGGAATTCGTCCAGATCTTCGATGGCTCGAGCCTCGTTGGATGGAAGGGCGATCTGCGATTCTGGTCGGTTGAAAACGGTTGCATCGTCGGCCGCTCGACCGCCGAGAACCCCTGCAAAGTCACGACCTACCTACATCACGAAGCGGTTCTCGACGACTTCGAGCTCACCTTCGAGATCAAACTCGAGGGTGAAGGCGCGAACTCCGGCATGCAATACCGCTCGACGCGCTGGCCCACTCCGGGTGATGGCTTCGACCTGTCCGGCTATCAGGCCGACTTCGACCAGGCCCATCGGTATTCCGGCATCCTCTACGAGACCTACGGGCGAGGCATCGCGGTGGAACGTGGCCAGGCGATCCGCTTCAACGAGGATCGTTCGAAGCGGGAGATCGAACCCGCGCGTCCGGATGCGGAACTGAAGGCGTTGCTCGACAGCGTGGATGCGGATCCCCGGTCGAAGGGTTGGCACGCCTACCGGATCGTCGCCGATGGTCATCGACTCGAACATTGGATCGACGGACAACGGGTGATGCTGGCGGTGGACCACGATCCCCGCTTCGCGAAGGAGGGCATCCTCGCGCTCCAGATCCACCAGGGCCCGCCGATGATCGTTCGGGTTCGGAACCTTCAAGTCCGGGATCTCACGCCGGCGACATCACCCCCACCCGGGAAATGATCTCACCGGGACGTGCGGCTCAGGGCAGGACGAGGTTCGTCCGGGCCGCATCGACGTCGAACGCGAGCGAGCGGAACCACGGGAACAGGTCCTCTCCCACCGCCGCGCTCCAGACCGCGACCGCATCGTCCATCGAATAGCCGTCCCGTCCGGGCTCGACCAGTCGACGCTTGGCCTGAAAATATTTCGCCATCGCACCGGGGCCGTGTCGTCGTTCCAGCTCCTCGAAGACGAAGTACGACTTGCCCCAGATGAGATCGCGGTGCGCGTTCTCAGCGAGCGGATCTTCCGTGTCGAGATTCGGATCCCGGCGCCGGGCCTTGGCGATCTGGCGGGCGATCTTCTCATCCGCTTCCGGAAATCCGAGTCGGCGGCCGGTCTCGATTCCAAGCCAGGTCGCGATCGGCTCGTTCCAGAGCGGCTCCGCGTACGGCAGCACCCNGGAGTGGCCTGCTTCGTGCGCGATCAGTTCGATCATGGGATATCGCTGCTCGGGGTAGTTCCCCCACCAGGCCCCGATCGCGATCAGGACGCCGCTGGAAAAGCCGCCTCCGCCGGTCGGAAGGATGAGCATCGACTTGATCATGCCCGGCGATGGTTCGACGCCGGTGATCTCGACCAGGTGCGGGCGGACCTCCCGATAGACCTCGTAGATCGCATCCGCGAACGGGGCGGTCCCCTCCTGGAACTGCAGGGTCAACGGACCGATCTCCTTCTTCAACTCCGCTCGGGTCGGCCGAGGTCGCTTCGAGGGATCGATCATCTTGGTCGCGGCCCGCGACACCAGCATCGGGGTCACCCAGTCGGCGTTGATCGGATCNCTCGCGTCGGGCTTCCGACCGAAGAGACCACGGCTCGCCAGNATNACNTGACCGTCCCCCAGGGTCCGGGTCGCGAGCACGGGGCGNTCNNCCNGGTCCGCGGCGAGCGTGGTCCACGCCNGANCGAGATCCAGCACGNNGCCNCCGTTGTAGGTGATGTCGGNNCCNGNGAGTTCNNCGNTTCCGANGATCGGCTTCTTCGCCCGTTCGGTTCCGAAACGACCGCCCAGCGCCTCCGCCACCGCCTGGCCGGGCGGCATGGGGTCGCGACCGTCCCCCATCAGCAACACCGTGCCACCGGATTCCACGAACTCGCGGACATGGGTGACCGAGGCCTCGCTGTAGGGAACCCGCGGATTTCCGGCGACCAACAACAGGAGATTGACGTTCTCGAGGTCGAGTTTCGAAAGCGTGCCCCAGTTCTGGGTGCTCGCCGCGACCTCCTTCAAGTACTGCCGATGGAATCGGCCGTCCATGTAGAAGGTGAACTCCTGACTGATGTCGGCCACCGCGTGAACGGTCGGCGGNACCGGGGCCGGGATTGCCGCCGGAGTCATGAAAAGCACGCTGGAGAGGATCGCCTGAATCATGTGCANCACGGTACCCGCGGAATNNNGGATTCNNCTGGNCNNGAANNGCNGGAGCGGTCACCATGNCCNCATGTCGATCCTCCTCGCCATCGTCGCCGCCGGCNTTCTCGTCTCCACNCCTCCNTCTTCGCCGACCGANGCNNNCGGGATCGCGGGGCCATGTTCCTGCAACNCGATNCCGGCGATGGCGACCGACGACGTCCTNCCCCCGACCCCGACCGAGGCCTACGTGGTCCGGAACCTNCGTGGCTGGACNGTCCGGGTNAACCCGGATCTCCTNGCGAAGAAGANGCTCTACCTCGCGACGATGGAGGAACTCGANCACCAGCTCTANGCGATCACCCGCGTGGTNCCGCAGCCGGCGCTGGACCGGATCCGNNAGATCGAGATCTGGGCCGAACTCAAGATGCACAAGACCGCNTGCATGTGCTACCACGTCTCCCGCGACTGGCTGGTNCCCAACGGCTACAACGGCGACAAGGAAGGNTCGGTCGAGATCGGNAACGCCCAGGCGTTCCTGGACTGGACGAAGGGGCAGCCCTGGATGGTGCTGCACGAGCTCGCCCACGGCTACCACGACCAGGTGTTCGGCTACGACCACCCCGCCATCATCGNNGCGTTCGANGGGTCCCGCGATGCNGGCTACTACGACGAGGTCGGCCACATCTCGGGGANACCNCGAAAGCACTACGCCCTGACCAACCAGATGGANTGGTTCGCNGAGACCACCGAGGCNCTCTACGGCACCAACGACTTCCATCCTTATGTGCGAAGCGAACTCCGCGAGGTCGACCCCGAGGGCGCGGCCCTGGTCCAGAAACTCTGGCGGGAACCGATCCCCGGCCGCTGATCCCGTCGCAGGTCCGGGCCCGGGTCGGAGCCCTGATCGGGGCGACGGGTGGCGATCCGACCGGAAAGGCGGATGATTTCGGCCTGCCCGGATGGCCGCTCNGGGAAAAGATCGCCGGCGATGTCACGGCCGCCGCCAGCCGTCCTACCAACCGGTGAGAGAGAGATCGCTCGACCCGCGAAACCTCGCCGATGGAGGAAAAGGATGCGGAAACGGTCGAGCGAACGGGCGTCGTCCCGGTGATCAGCCTCTGACTGAGGGCCATGGAGGCCTGAGATGCCTCCGATCCCCGAGCCGCCCGACCGCACGGCGAACCCGGTCCGGTCGCCGTCGGGGGACACGCCCGGAGTGGTGGTCGATTTCCTGAATCCTCTTCGACCACCACTCCGGACATCCTCTGGAAGGCGCGAGATGACGGCTGACCCGATAGGATCGTCGAATGCCTTCTCCTGACGACCTGATCGCCCATCTCAAGAGCCTCCCGGATCGAGCCGCCCGTTATGCGTGGCTCGACGATCTGGAGCGCACCCAGCGGAACAGCGTGCTCAACCGGCTCNCCGACCAGGATCGGCAGCGGTACCGGATGCACCAGCACGATGGCGTCCGAGTCGCCCNCAAGGCGGTCGCGGAAGCGGATCTCGCCGCCCGGCGGGAAGTGGCGGTCGCCGGACGGGCCACGGAGATCGAGGACATGGTGCAGGCCCTCTACACCGTGATGCCGAAACTCACCGAATCCCAACGGGAATGGGTGGAGAAAATCGACCAGACCGCTTCGGCCTCGACCCGGAAGCGGAACAAGTTCACGCCGAAGCAGGCCACGATCATCCAGGATCTCTACCGCAAGCAGTTCCAGGCCGAGAAGGACTGAGAGCCCGATCGTCCGGCCGGCTCGATTCCTCTTCGAAGAACGCCGGTCGCCCTCTAGACTGGGCGGCGTGAGCCCGCATCGGACCACCATTCACCGAAGACTCGCCCTCACGCTCGTCACCACGACGACGATGGCGGTCGCGGCGACCTCGTCGGAGTTCCCCGCGACACGTTCGTTCGATTCGCCGGTGGATTTCGACCGCGACGTCCGCCCCCTGCTCTCCAACGCCTGCTTTGAATGCCACGGTCCGGATGCCGGCAGCCGGGAAGCGTCACTGCGTCTCGATCGAGAGGACGGCCTGCTCGGAGAGGATGGCGTCGTGGTCGCGGGCGATGCCGAGGCGAGCCTTCTCTTCCAGCGAATCACCCACCCCGACTCCCGTCGAGTGATGCCCCCGCCGGACGCCCGTCATCAACTCGACCCGGCGGCGATTCGACTCATCCGACGATGGATCGAAGACGGAGCCGAATGGCGTGATCACTGGGCGTTCACTCCCGCGGTTCGTCGACCCGGTTCTCCGACCGACGACCCGGATCGCGATCCCATCGACCGGCGGATCCTCGCCGCCCTGGATTCCGCGGGGCTGGAGCCCTCACCGAGCATCGACCGACCGACCCTCCTGCGTCGGGTCTCGTTCGATCTCACCGGTCTGCCACCCTCGATCGATGAACTCGACGCATTCATCGCCGATCGGGAACCCAACGCGTATGAACGAGTGGTCGACCGCCTTCTGGCCTCGACGTCCTTCGGCGAGCGGATGGCCACTCCCTGGTTGGATCTCGCTCGCTACGCGGACACCTACGGCTACCAGTCCGATGTCGGACGTCCGACCTGGCCGTATCGCGATTGGGTGATCCGAGCGTTCAATGAAAACCTGCCCCACGACGATTTCATCACCTGGCAGCTCGCCGGCGACCTCCTTCCCGAGCCGACCCGCGACCAGCGAATCGCCACCGCCTTCAACCGGCTTCACCGGATGACCAACGAAGGCGGAAGCGTCGAGGCCGAGTACCGCGCCGAGTACGTCGCGGACCGGGTCCACACCTTCGGGACCGCGATGCTTGGCCTCACCACCGAATGCGCCCGGTGCCATGACCACAAGTTCGACCCGATCAGCCAGCGCGAGTACTACGAACTCGGCGCCTTCTTCGACGACATCGCCGAATCCGGGCTCTACTCCCACTTCACCGACGCGACCCCGACGCCGACCCTGCTGTTGACCACTTCGGAGAGCGACGCCGAGATCGCCGGGCATCGGAACTCGATCGCCGACCATCTCGCCACGATCGAGATCCTCGAGCGTGACGGTGACGATCGATTCCAGGCGTGGGTCGCCTCCGCACCCACGATCAAGGAACCGCCCGGCTTCGTCA
Organism: Phycisphaerae bacterium; assembly: GCA_002683195.1. The sequence continues at coordinate 4,051 of NYSW01000007.1, read as the reverse complement.
CCCACCTTCCCCTCGATGCCGTCCTGGACGGCGGAGCCCTCGAGAACCAGGTCGATGCCGACCGGCCGGGAACCACCGCCGGCGGCCCGCGTCCCGGCGAGGATGGCGGACTCCGACTCGACGGCGAGAACTCGATCCGGGCGCCGGGGGCTGAGTTCGCCCGCTTCGATCCCTTCACCATCGCCCTTCGAATGCGAATCCCCGCGATGACCGATCGCGCGGTCCTGATGCACCGGAGCCGGGCGTGGACCGATGCGGGAAGCCAGGGGTGGGAACTGCTGCTCGAAGACGGTCGGCCACGCTGGTCGCTGATCCACTTCTGGCCGGGGGACGCGATCTCCATCCGTGGGGTCGAGCCTCTTCCGCTCGACCGATGGATCGACGTGGCGGTCGTCTCCGATGGATCGAGCACCGCCGACGGACTTTCGATGTTCGTCGACGGTGAACGCTGGCCCTCGGACATCACCCACGATCACCTGATCAAGGCGATCACCGGCGGAGGGCCGGGACCGATGACCATCGGGCAGCGCTTCCGCGACCGCGGCTTCAACGGCGGCGACGTCCGGGATCTTCGCGTGCTCGATCGGGCCTGCAGTCCGCTGGAGATCCGCCACCTGCACGACGGCCTGGCGATCTCCGCCGCCCTCGCATCACCGGATGCGATCGAGGACCCGGAACTTCGTTCCGCCTTCCACGCGGGGTTCGACCCGATGGTCCGGACCGAAGTGAAGGCCCTCCGCGACACGCGACGATCCCTCGCGGCCACCCTCGACCGCACCCCCGAGCTGATGGTGATGGAGGAACTCGACACCCCCCGCATCGCGCGAATTCTCGATCGGGGCCGCTACGACCGACCGGGCGAAGCGGTCGAGCCCGGCGTGCCGGCGGTCCTCGGCGACCTCCCCGCCAACGCCCCGCGGAACCGCCTCGGACTCGCTCGCTGGGCGACGTCGCCGGAGAACCCCCTGACCGCCCGGGTCGCGGTGAATCGCCTCTGGATGCAGATCTTCGGAACCGGACTGGTTCCCACGCCGGAGGATTTCGGCGTGCAGGGCATCCGCCCCTCCCATCCGGCACTGCTCGACGAACTCACCCTCGATTTCATCGCCTCCGGCTGGGACGTGAAAGCGATGCTCCGGAGACTCGTCCTCACGGCGACCTATCGCCGATCGTCGCGATCGAACGATGCCACGGACCGGATCGATCCCGACAACCGTCTGCTGGGCCACGGTCCCGGCGACCGCCTCGGGGCCGAGATGATTCGTGACCACGCCCTCGCCGCGAGCGGGCTGCTGGTCGATCGGGTCGGCGGACCCAGCGTGTTCCCCGACGAGCCTCCGGGGCTCTGGCAGGAGAAGAGCGGTGGCACCTACCCGCGGAGCCTGGGTGACGACCTTCACCGACGAAGCCTCTACACCTACTGGAAGCGGACGTCTCCACCGCCCGCGATGCTGCTCCTCGATGCGGCACAGCGTGACGTCTGCTCCGCCCGACGCAGTCCGACCGCCACCCCGTTGCAGGCCCTGGTGCTGATGAACGACCCGCAGTTCGTCGAAGCGGCGCGGGTGCTCGCCGAACGAGTGCTGACGGAGACCGAGGAGGTGTCCACGGCGATCGACGTCGCCTTCCGACGACTGACCAGCCGCCGACCGTCCGAAGACGAGCGCACGGTGCTGCTCGAACTCCACGCGGCGGAGCTCGCCGCGTTCCGCGAAGATCCGACATCCGCGGCCGCCCTCGCCGCGATCGGTGACGCCCCTCGATCCCCGGGTCTCGATCCCATCCGGGTCGCGGCCATGACCGTCACCTGCTCCACGATCCTCAATACCGACGCGGCGACCACCCGGAGATGAACGGATGACCATCCCACCTCCGATCGATCCGCTGGTCGTCACCCGACGACGATTTCTCTCGCAGTCCGCGGGTGGGCTCGGGGCCCTCGCCCTGGCATCGATGACCCCGGCGATCGGCGGCGGTCCGCCGGTGCTCGCCTCCCGAACCCCCCACTTCGCGCCGCGGGCGAAGCGGGTGATCTCGCTCTTCCAGAGCGGCGGACCCTCGCAACTCGATCTCTTCGACCACAAACCGCTCCTGCAGGCTCGCAACGGGGAGGAACTCCCCGACTCCATTCGGCAGGGACAGCGATTGACCGGGATGTCCGGCAACCAGTCGACCCTCCCCCTCGCCGGATCCCAGTTCACGTTCCAGCGTCACGGCGAATGCGGGATGTGGGTCAGCGATCTGCTCCCCCACACCGCGGGCATCGTCGACAAGCTGTGCTTCGTCCGTTCGATGCACACCGACGCGATCAACCACGATCCCGCGATCACCTTCTTCCAGACCGGTTCGGAGATCGCCGGGCGACCGTCGCTCGGATCGTGGGTGAGTTACGGACTGGGAAGCGAGAACCAGGATCTGCCCGCCTTCGTGGTGCTGGTCACCAAGGACAAAGGCGGCCAGCCGCTCTACGCGAGACTCTGGGGCAACGGGTTCCTTGAAAGTCGTCACCAGGGCGTGCAGCTCCGAGCGGGCGCGGAACCGGTCCTGTACCTCGCCGATCCCGAAGGCGTGTCACCCGCGTCCCGTCGGCGCATGCTGGAACAGGTTCGAGCCCTCGACGAGATCCAGCGGGTTCGCGAAGGCGACGAGGCCATTCGGTCGCGAATCGCTCAGTACGAACTCGCCCACCGGATGCAGATGTCCGTCCCTGAAGTCACCGACCTCTCGGACGAACCGGCGGAAACCTTCCGACTCTACGGAGAGGATGCGAGAACGCCCGGTACGTTCGCCGCGAACTGCCTGATGGCTCGACGTCTCGCCGAACGCGACGTCCGCTTCATCCAGCTCTATCACCAGGGCTGGGATCAGCACGGCGGTCTCCCCGCCGGCATTCGCGTGCAGTGTCGCGAGACCGACCAGGCGTCCGCGGCCCTCGTGATCGACCTTGAACGGCGCGGCCTGCTCGACGACACGCTGGTGATCTGGGGCGGCGAGTTCGGTCGCACCAACTACTCGCAGGGNCCGTTGACCGCGAACGACTACGGTCGAGACCATCACCCCCGGGCGTTCACCATGTGGATGGCGGGCGGTGGCACGCGACCGGGAACGATCCACGGCGAGACCGACGACCACGGCTACAACGTCGTCCGNGACCCNGTNCANGTNCACGANCTCAACGCCACGATNCTGCATCAACTCGGCTTCGACCACGAACGNCTGACCTTCGCTCACCAGGGGCGTGACTTCCGCCTCACCGACGTGCANGGNNNNGTCNTNCNNGANCTGCTCGNCTGACGNCCGTTCAGCGGTCNNCGACCTCCGCCACCCAGTCCNCCCACTCGTTNCCNANCCAGACGATGGCNNCGGTNTCGAGCACNAGCTGCTTCGGCTGNTCNGGNAANCCGNCNACCANNCGGTGNTGGNTGTNGGGATNGCNNNCGGCGAGCGNCNCCATGTCNGCCACCACGTCCACGCCGTTCACGCTCTCGTGGTCCGTCGGCGGCTGCTGGCTGATGAACCACGGAAGTCCCGGANCGCCNAGATCCTTTCGGAGTTGCGNGATCGTGGTCTCNAGCCGCGTGGCCGCCTGCATTCGGAAGGGGTGGAACGACATGTCGTTCTCGCCGNNGTGGTAGACGACCCCGGCGAGNCGTGGACGNCCNCCNGCTTCNCGGANCGCNTCCATCGANTCGCGGANGAAGGCGAGGAACGNGGGATAGAGGTTTCGGGCCGTCGCCACGCTTCCTTCCGGGGTCCAGTCGATGATCTGTGATCCGCTGTGGGTGAATTTGGCGATCGCGATCGGCTGGCGACGATCGTTCTTCCGCATCCGGGCGCCGAAGGAGAGTTCGGGGCCGAAGGTGTCGTACAACCCCGCCGGTCCCAGTGGCTCCCATCCGTTCGAGGCGTGCACGCCGCCCCCGGTGGCATAGCGATACGGAATCTTCTGCGATCGAGCGAGCGCCTTGCCACCCTCGAGGTCCTCGAGTTCCTGCACGAAGGCCCGCTCCCCCTCCATGTTGCGATGGCCCGCGAGGATCCAGAGATCCAC
>NYSW01000059.1 GCA_002683195.1 Phycisphaerae bacterium | reverse complement strand
CGAGACTTCGAGCCGATTGACGTCGTATGCATCGCTGGCAGCCGTGGCCGCGGCGGGCCTCATGACCGAGGCCCATGCGGACCTGATGATCTACGACGTGGGTATGACCTTCACGTTGCAGCCGGTCGAAGGATTCGGGGGCACGTTTGCAAGCTCGACCTTCGGAGGCGCCCTTGAACTCGAGCCTCTCGGCGCCACGGTGAACTTCTTCGGACTCCGATTCGGAGGGTCCAACCCGACCGATTCGAACAGCTTCCGGAACTTCAGCGTGTGGACGGCCAGTTTCGGCTCGAAATCCTCCGCCTCGGGGATGATCGCCCTTCATCCGATCACCAAGGGGGCAAAGCACTTCAACCCCGGAGATTCGGTCGGTTCCAGCTTCAAGGGACTTTCTTACGCCGCGGGCGGGAAGAACAAGACAGTCGACACCAAGAGCAAGCAGAAGTCGGAAGTCAAGGGCGTCATGGATGGTCGTACGTTCCTCGGCTTCTCCGTGCCCTTGGACGGGCTCGGGGTTGAAGCGAGCAACTACGGGTGGTTTGATCTCACGCTTGGCGAGGACGAGAGTGGGAACCTCTCGCTCACCATCAATCGGTGGGCGTACGAGAGCGACCCGGGCATCGCGGCCCAGATCCCGGGCGAGAACCCCGTTCCGGGCGTGGGTGGTCTGCTCGGTCTGGCCATGGGTGCCGCCGGCGTCCGGCGCCGTCGCGAGCGAGTCGCCTGAGCGACCGCTCGGTGCGAAGAACACGTTCATTCGACGGCCGGATCCTCGCGATCCGGCCGTCCTTGTGCGCTAGGCCTGCGGTGAGGTCGACCCTGGCAGGCCCGTTTCGTCCCGATCGGTGGAGAGGAGCCAGGTGGACAGTCGTTTGGCGTCCTCGATCGCGAGGTAGAGGGCGGGGACGATCAGCAGGATGATGAACGTGGCGAACATCACGCCGAAGGCGATCGAGATCGCCATGGGAATCAGGAACCTCGCCTGGACGCTGGTCTCGAGCACCATCGGCATGAGTCCGAAAAACGTGGTGACGCTGGTCAGCAGGATCGGTCGAAAGCGACGCTGGCTTGCCGCGATGACGACCTGAGTCATCCCGAGGTCCGGTCGCTTGCGTCGCATCTCGTTGATCGTCACGACCAGCACCAGGGAGTCGTTCACGACCACGCCCGAGAGGGCCACGATTCCGAAGATCGAGATGATGCTGAAGCCGTAACCCATGACGAGGTGCCCGAAGACGGCTCCGATGATGCCGAAGGGAATCGCCACCATCACGACCAGGGGTTGGATCCAGCTTCGGAATGGGATCGCGAGCAGGGCGTAGATCACGAAGAGCGCGGCTGCGAATCCTCGTCCCAGGCTGGCGAGCGAATCCGCCTGGTCGCTCTGTTCACCTTCGAAGGTCCATGTCAGGCCGGGGTACTTTCGAACCATCTCCGGAAGAACATCGGTCTCCAGGGCCGCGGCGATCTCGTTTCCATTGGCGACATCGGGATCGATGTCCGCGATGACGGAGTTGACTCGTCGGCCATCGGTTCGCTTGATCGTGGTGTAGGCACGCCCTTCGGAGGCGATCGCCGCTTCGCGGAAGGGGATCTCCCCGCCGTTGGGCGTCTGGAGCATCGCGGTCTCCACCGTGTGGAGCGTGCCTCGTTCCTCGTCCGGAAGCCGCACCATGACTCGGACTTCATTCCGGCCACGTTGTTGACGGAGTGCTTCGGATCCGAAGAAGAACGCACGGGTCTGCCGCGCGAGATCGCGGGCGGTGAGTCCCATGCTCCGGGCTTCGGGCGTGAGTTCGAGATTGAACTGGGGTTTTCCGAGGGCCACTCCGGAGTCGATGTCCTTCACGCCGTCGAACGATGTGAGCCGGTCCGAAAGATCGATGCTGGCGGCGTCGAGGATCCCGGGATCCCGGTGACTCAGTTGAACATCCACCGCGGCACCGGTGGCTCTTCCGATCTCGCTCTTGAAGGAGATGGTCTCGATGCCGGCGATGTCCCCGGCGTTCTCCCGCCATCGTCTTCCGAATTCAGTGACGTCGATGTTGCGTTCGGATTCCGGGACCAGTTCGAACTGGATGCCGAGCAGGTTGCTTCCGCTGCTCTGGGCTCTCGCCACGGGTCCGAAGCCGCCCACCTGACTCCCAAGCACCGCATAGATGCTCTCCACCACGGCCTGCCCGCCCGACTCATCGATGGTCTCGGCCAATGCGGCCAGGAGATGCTCCTGAACCGCCGCGGTTCGTTCGACCGGAACCCCGAGCGGCAGACGTACGTTCACGTTCACGAAGTCCGCGTCGATCTTCGGCAGGAAGGTGAAGGGAAGTCTGCCGCCGGCGATCACCGCGATCGCGAGGATCAGCATCCCGGTGCCGGTCGCGATGGTGGTGTATCGATTGCGGATGGCGACCGCGACCGTCGGTCGATAGATCCGCTTGATGAACCAGTCCAGCCCGCGAGTGAAGACGCTGCTGGGAATCGCGGCGATCCGCCAGAAGAGGCTCGGTTTCGTGGCATGTGAAAGGTGTGCGGGAAGGATGAGCAGCGATTCGACCAGCGAAACGATGAAGACGCTGATCGCCACCGCCGGGATCTGCATGAACAGCTTGCCGCTGGCACCGGGCACGAAGAGCATGGGCGAGAAGGCGACGACGTTCGTGAGAATGGCGAAGGTGATGGGGCCGGCGATCTCCCGGGCGCCCTCGATCGACGCCTGCAGCGCGGGCATGCCGAGTTCACGTTTCTCGTAGATGTTCTCCCCGACCACGATCGCGTCATCGACGATGATCCCCAGCGTCACGATGAAGGCGAAGAGCGAGATCATGTTGAGCGAAGCATTGGTTCCGCTCAGGAAGAGGAAGGAGCCGAGGATCGAGATCGGGATCCCGAGGGTCACCCAGAACGCCAGCCGAGGCTCCAGAAACAGCCCGAGCATGATGAGCACCAGGACGAGCCCGAAGAGGGCGTTCCTGATCAGCAGTTCCATTCGCTGCCGGTAGACGATCGAGTCGTCCCGGATCACCTCGGCGACCAGTCCCGTCGGCAGGGTGGTCCGGAATTTCTCCAGGGCCTCCAATACCGCCGCGGAGACCGAGAGCGGCGTTTCCTCCCCGACTCGGAAGACCGTGACGGTGGCGGCAGGCTCGCCGTTGAAGCCGGGCTGGAGATCGAGATCCGCGAAGCCGTCGGCGATCGTCGCCAGATCTCCCAGTCGGACGGTGGAACCATCGGGATTCGAGATGATCGCGATGTCCGCGAATTCCCGGCCGTAATCCCGACGCTCGGTGGTTCGAAAGAGGATTTCGCCCGCGTCGGTCTTCAGGCTTCCGGCGGGAAGATCGATGGCGGATCGACGAATCTCGGCGGAGACCTGATCGAGGGTCAAGCCGTAGGTCCGGAGGGTGGATTGCGAGATTTCGATCGAGATCTCGAGTGGCTTGGCGGTTCCCAGCTGGACGAGGGTGATTCCTTCGGTGGCGGAAAGATCGTCACGGAGGCGTTCCGCGGTTTCTCGAAGCACTCGCTCCGAGGTCGGACCTGCAATCGCGAGATTCATGACCTGGTTGCGATTTTCCAACAGGCTCACGATCGGTCTTTCCGCATCTTCGGGAAAGGTCGTGATGCGGTCGACGGAGTTCTTCACGTCGGCGAGTACTCGATCAGGATCAGCGCTGAGCAGGAGTTCCACGCTCACGGAGCCCCGTCCCTCGCTGGAGGAACTGGTGACTCTCTTCACGCCTTCGAGGCCGCGGACGGAATCCTCGATCACGATCACGATGCCTTCTTCGATCTCCTCGGGACTCGCTCCCGGATAGGTGACGCTCACGCCCACCACATCCAGTGTGAATTCGGGGAACACCTCCTGCTTGACCCGCACTGCGGTCATCAGGCCTCCGATCACGAGGGCGAGCATGAGGAGGTTCGCGGCAACCGGGTGGCCGGCCATCCAGGCGACGATTCCTCGCTTCTGAGAACGCGGAATCACGCATCACCTCGATCCGCGGCGGTTTCGCTCGCTTCGGTATTCAGACCGGGTCGTCCGACGGCACCGATTCTTTCCAGCGGCATTCCGGGCAGGGCGGATGGAAGCGGACTCGCCACGATCTCCTCTCCGGGGAGAAGGAACGCCTCGACCAGTACGGTGTCGGGACGCCCGACGATGATCTTCGCCGGCCTGATCCGGAGCCGTCCATCCGGCGCGTAGATCCAGACGTTTCCATTGTCTCGGATGACCGAGCGGGGGAGTTCCACCAGATCTTCAAAGGAAGGGCCGTCGATCTCGACGCGAACGTAACTGCCCAGAAGCAAGGGGAGCCCGGGCCGGGATGCTTCGTCCGATGCTTCCAGACCGAGAGGATCCTCGACCAGGACGCGAACCTTGGCCAGTCGGCCGGATCGTTCCACCTCGCCCACGATTCGATCGACTCGCCCGCGCCGGACCACGGAGCGTCCGTCACCGAGTTCCTGAATGATCCGCGCGTTCGAGTTTCCAGAGGGGTCGCCGGGATTCGCCCGGATCCACTCGAGCTTGTCGAGGGGGACCGAGACCATCACGTCGAAGCGGTCGGTACCGGCGATGGTGGCGGCCCGGGTCTGGGGCGACACGACCTGCCCGATCTCGATGTCATCCGCCAGCACGATGCCGTTGAACGGCGCGGTGATCGTGGTTCTTTCAAGGTCGAGTTCCGCTTTCTCGAGTCGGCCTCGGGCCGCGGCGAGCGCAGCCTCCTTTTCGATCTTCTGGGGGCCGCGAAGCGCCAGTCCCTCGTTCTGATCGGACACCTTGATCGAGTCCCGAAGAAGTTCCCACTCGCGTTGGGCGACATCGCCACGAGCCTCTTCCAACTGAAGCGCGACGGCGGCGTTCGCGACTTCGGCCTCCCGCTGAATCATCGCGATCTCGTAGTCGCGGGGGTCGATCATGAAGAGCATCTCGCCGGCGGGAATGCGACCACCGGATCGAAGATCTTCATTGATCCGCACGATCTGGCCGCCGACCTGGGGTTGAAGCAGGAGTTCCCGATGAGGTTCCACCGTGCCGTAGGCGATGATCTCCGCGATCTCGGTGCCGGGCGAAGCGAAAATCGTCTCCACCAGTGCGGCGCGGGGTTCGGCTTCGATCCGGGCGGCTGCCGGACGGGACTGGAGGAGGTACATCGCACCCAGAATGGCGATTCCCATGACCAGCAGAGGCAACGCCAGGCGGATGAGCGCGATGGTCGCTCGGATCACTCGTGGCGGGGGAGGGGATGTCGTTTTCTGGGCGTCGTTCATGGGGGGTGGGTTGGATTCGAGAGTCATGCGTCGGCGTCCGGAATGATGAGCACGGTCTGAAGGCTGGTTTCGGAGGGGTCGGGAGAGATCGTGCCCGGTGCGAGGGGGCGTTCCACCGGGGGTTCGAGGTCGAGGGTCCAGTCGCCGCCGAGTGCCAGATGCAGTCGCGCACGATTGGAAAGAAGTCCCTGGCGGACGGCGATCTCCTGGCGTTCGAGTCGTTGAAGCGCTTGAATGGCGGTGATCACATCGAGATATTCGGTCTGGCCGTTCGCGAAGAGGAGTTCGCTTTCCTCCAATGCGGCTCGCGCGGTTTCCACCTGGCTTTGAACCTGTTCCAGCAAGAGGATCTGATTCCGCTCCCGGATCAGCGCATCCTCCACCTCGCGCAATGCGACCAGGAATCGCTCACTGAAGGATTCCAGGCGTTCGCGAAGAATCGCCTCGCGGCGATCGACCTCGGCCCCGCGGCGTCCCGCATCGAAGAAGGGCTGCACCAGGTTGCCGGCGACGCTCCAGATCGGTTCGTCCAGGAGCGTGGCGCCCTTGCCGGATTGAAAGCCTCCGGACAACGACAGTCGGATCGAAGGCAGCGAATCCGCCACCGCGACCGCGATCTCCCGGTCGGCGGCCGCGACTCGTGCCAGTGACGCCCGCAGGTCGGGCCGGCGTTCGAGAAGTTGTCGCGGCGAAGGGAGCCGAGGCGAAGGAGGAAGTGCAGGCAGAAGATCGCCGGGATCGAATCCGGTGTCGTCGAGCAGTGACGGCGGAACCCCGATGAGCACCGCCAGTTCGTTTCGGGCGATGGCCAGTCGGGTCAGGATGTCGGGTAGCTCGGATTCCACCGATTCGACCTGCAGCCGCTGTTGAAGAACCTGCAGGGCGGTCCCCACGCCCCGTCCGTATCGGAGTTCGACCAGTTCAAGCAGCGTTCGACTTGAAGCGAGCTGGACTTCGAGCAGCCTGACCAGGGCGGCTTGGGCCTGGATCGAGAACCACGCGTCGGTGACGCCGCCCGAGAGCAGGAGCGCGGTGGTTTCGGCATCGTCGCGACTGGCCAGCGCGAGCAAGGTGGCCGCCTCGGCTCGGTTGGCGATCTTTCGCCAGAGGTCCAACTCCCAGCTGAGTCCCAGACCGACCGAATACCGGTTGTCGAAGAACTGCTGGCCGGTCACGTCGAAGACCGACTTGGAACGACCCGCTCCCGCGTTGATGTCGACCTGCGGGTACAGAAAAGATCCGCTCACCCCGGCCTGGGCCTGGGCCTGCGCCAGACGCGCCCAGGCCTGCCGAAGTCCGAGATTGCCCTGGAAGGCGGTGGTCACCGCTTCATCGAGACCGGCATCCTCGAACGAGGTCCACCAGTCCGAGGGAGAGCTGACCTCCGGATCCCAATCGGTCGCGAATGCTTCGGGGATCGGGACTTCCGGGGTCACCTCCGGTCGAAGCGCATGCGGCGAACAACCGAGGGCCAGCAGGGCCGTGACGGGAGCCGCGGAGCGCGTGAGGTACTTCCGAATGCTGGATTGAAGAATCGCCGGGCGGTGAATTCTCACGGCGTGGGCTCCGGAGTGGAGGTGCGACGGGCGGCGGACAGGGCTGCAAGTGAATTGGCGGTGACCACGCAACTGATGGCGCTCGCATCCTCGGGGCCCAGCGGGGGCGACACGGGGAGGCGGTCGATCATCTCCCGGCAGACGCGATGAATCAGGCACTGCCCCAGAATCGAGAGGCACTGGATCTTCAGGGTGCGAGGATCGACGTTCGCAGGCAGCAGCACCATGACGATCTCCTCGAGCCCGCGATAGACGGGGTGAAGAACGGAGCGAACGACATCGTTCAATTCCGCGGTCGGGTTGGCCGCTTCCTTCAGCAGCAGGCGTCGAGCCGGATCGTTTCCCACGTCCGGTCCGGGGTCGACATACCAGCTGATCCAGGCGGCGAGGGCGTCTTCGGCCGCGTCTGGATGGTCCGACAGCGACGGCATCGCAATCGCCCTCGAGGCTTCGTAGGCTCGCTTGATGACCTCGTGGTAGAGGGCGGCCTTGCCTCCGAAGTGGTAGTTGATGGCCGCCACGTTCGCGTTCGCCGCAGCGCAGATCTCCCGAACCCCGGTGCCGTCGTAGCCTTGGTCCGCGAAAAAGCGAGTCGCAGCGTTCAGGATGTCGTCTCGGGAGGACATGAATGGATCCGATGGTGGCATCTCAAACGCGCGTCTGAAACAGGCGTTTGATTCGGGTTCGAAAGGGTACCCGAGACGGATGCAGCCGTTCGGTTCCGGGCGGTATTCGGGGGGCGGGATTATCGGTTGGACATCTTTCCGGCAAAAGGACGGATCGGACGCGCAGTAATCAGGGAAGGACGGCATATCTTGGAGGTCCTGATCCGAAGAATCCCCTCGGTCACCCGGAGCCCCGCATGTTTTCCAAGACCCGATCGCTCGTTCTCGCCACGATTCTGACCCCCGCGATGTTCTCTTTCGCCGGTGATTCCTGCGGTGATCCCGCGGCCGGTGCGTGCGACCAGCCCAATGGCACCCCGGGCTGTGACGACCTGGACTGCTGCCAGACCGTCTGCCAGATCGATGCGTTCTGTTGTGAGGGTGCCTGGGACGATGCCTGCGTCGCCTTCGCCGCCGACAGTTGTGATGGGAGTGGTGGAGGCGGCGGTGACCAACCAAACGATAATTGTGCCGATGCGACCGAAGTCGAGGAGGGCACGTTCATCTTTTCAACCGTGGGCGCGACTCCCGACGGACCCGAGCTGCCAAGTGAATGCGACGAAGGATTCGGTACGGCTTTCGCGTCTGACGTCTGGTTCCTACTCACGCCGGACGTGGACACCGGTGTGACGGTGTCGACTTGTGGCACGATCGATTACGACTCGCGACTCGCGGTGTATCTCGATTGCGGGGGCGCGTTGATCGCCTGCAACGATGACGGGCCGGACTGTCCGAATTATTCGTCGCTCATGACTTTCCAGGCGCTCGCGGGCGAGAGCTACGCGATTCGAGTCGGCGGCTACGGCGAAGCCGTCGGGAGCGGCACGATTTCGATCACCTACGGAGAACTGCCTCCGCCGTATCCCACCCGGATCCTTCCGGTCTGGACCGCGGCCGATGGGGGCAACGGCCATGCCTACGGTGTGATCTCCATCGCAAAGGATTCGACCTTCGATCAGGTCGAGTTCGCCGCTGCTGGGTTCGGAGCCGATCTCGCAACCACCGCCTCCCCCGCGGAATCCGACTTCGTTCGTGATTTCGCCCGGGTTTCCGACCCCAACGTCTACGACCGGGCCGCCTTCGGTCTCGTTCAGGATTCGGGTGCCGCGGAGCCTTCCGGCGGTTGGGGCTGGATCAATTCCGAACCTCTGAAGTGGACCAATTGGCGTGCGGGCGAACCCAATGACAACCCGGCGCCCGAGAATTTCGGAGAGCTGTACGCCGACGGCCAGTGGAACGATTGCTTCGACGCCGACTTCGGACAGGTGGTCCTGGAATTCGATGTGGATCCGGGCTTCGATGACGGCGTGGCATGGACCGTTTCGTCCGGCGGCAACGGGCATGTCTACCAGCCGATGATCGTCTATCCCGAGATCGATTGGGACACCGCCCGCCAGATGGCGGAAGAAGCCGGTGGTCACCTGGTCACCTTCGAGACCGATGAAGAACGCCTCTGGGTTCAGGAGAACCTGATGGTGTTCACGGCCCTCTGGAGCCAACCGACGGTCGGGGCGATCAACGTCGGTCCGATGATCGGGCTCGAGAAGATCAACGGGGTCTGGACCTGGCTCGGCGACGAGCCGCTGGACTATGACGGATGGCTCCTCGGTGAGTCGAGCGGCGACGGTCTGGTCGCGTCGATGGGGGCGGGCTTCGGGAGTGGGCCGGCACCCACCTTCAACGATCAGTCGAATGATGTGCTTGGACGATCCTTCATCATCGAATTCGACGAGGTCGACCCCGGTGATTGCCCGACCGATCTGAACGGCGACGGCCAGACCGACGGAAACGATTTCGGCCTGATGCTCACGCAGTGGGGGCCGTGTGCGGGATGTTCCGCGGACCTGGACGGCAACGGCATCGTGGCGGGCCCCGATGTGGGACTCCTGCTCGTCGGCTGGGGTTTCTGTCCCTGAGCCACTGGCCACTCGGGCGGACGAATCGGCGCGACTGGTAGGATCCACACATGATCCGAACCCTCTGCACCGGTACGTTCGCCCTCGGCCTGATGGTGACCTGCTCCGTTCTCGTTCCCGTCGTCGGCGTTCAGCCGGCGTTCGCGGGCGATGACGACCCCACGATGGAATCGATCGAATCCGGAACGGATGGCACCACTCCGGTGCTGCTGCCGGATGTCGATTCGGTGACCGAACATGAGATCCTGAAGAACGGAGAACGGATTCGGTACCGGGCCACCGCCGGTACGCTCCCGCTCTTCGACGATCCCGATGGCGAGGTCAAGGCGAGGGTCTTCTTCGTCTCGTACGAAAGGCTCGAGCCCGAACGGCCGCGGTCGGCCGCCGATGAAGGGGTGGAGGCCTGGGGGCCGTGTGATCCGGCGACCCGACCGGTCACCTTCTGTTTCAACGGCGGGCCGGGGTCGAGTTCGGTGTGGTTGCATCTGGGCGCGTGGGGCCCTCGCCGGGTGGAGATGGGGGATGCGGGCGCCTTGACGCCACCACCCTGGGGACTGGTGGACAATGAATCAACCTTGCTGGATCGAAGTGATCTGGTGTTCATCGACCCGGTCACCACCGGGTACAGCCGGGCCGAGGACGGAGTGGATCATCACGACTTCCACGGTCTTGAGCGGGATGGAAGGTCGGTGGCGGAGTTCATCCGACTCTGGACCACGCGAAACGAACGATGGGGTTCGCCGAAGTTCATCGCCGGGGAAAGTTACGGCACGACCCGGGCCGCGTGGCTCGCGGATGAACTTCAGTCCCGTCACGGCATGTTCCTCAACGGCGTGGTTCTGATCTCCAGCGTGCTGGACTTCGGGACCGTTCGTTTCAATCGCGCGAACATTCTCCCGGATGTGCTCTACCTCCCGACCTACGCCGCCACCGGTTGGTATCACGGTCGGGTCGATCGCGACCGATACCCCACGGTGGAGTCGGTGGTGGAAGCCGCGGAGGGATTCGCCATGAAGCGGTACATGCCGGCGCTCGCGGCGGGAACCACGTTGTCGAAGGAGGATCGGGACGGCGTGATCGCGGGGCTCGCGGAGCTCACGGGGCTTGAACCGGAATTCCTCGACGAATGGGACCTTCGGATCTGGGGCGGACCGTTCCAGAAGGAACTGCTTCGGTCCGGTCGGGAGACCGTCGGTCGCCTCGATTCGAGATTCAAGGGTCGGGACGTGCGGGCGGCCGGGCAGTCCCCGGACTTCGATCCCAGCATGGAAGCGATCCGTGGGCCGTACACCGCCGCCCTCAATGACTACGTCCGTCGCGAACTCGAATTCCGCAGTGATCTTCCCTACGAGATCCTCACCGGCCGGGTCCATCCCTGGGACTACTCGCGATGGGAGAACCGCTACGTGGATGTGGCGCCGGATCTTCGCTCGGCCATGGTGCGGAATGCCGATCTCCGAGTCTTTCATGCCGGAGGTTGGTACGACATGGCGACTCCGCCCTTCGCGGCGGACTGGGTCTTCAACCACATGGAGCTCGAGCCCTCGGACCGTGAACGAATCGAACGGGCGTATTACCCCGCGGGTCACATGATGTACGTCCACGAGGAGAGTCGCGAAGCCTTGGACCGGGACCTCGGTGCGTTCTACGACCGTGCCATCGGCACGGATTGACGCCCCGGCCGGCGCTCCGCTGACGGGGTATTCGTCGGCGACTCGAAAAAAAGGGGCCGGTCCATGGGACCGGCCCCTTCATCTGCTTCGGCGGGTGTCAGTCCGCGGTGACGGTCAGCGGAACGGTGCCTTCGACCTCGCCCGTGAGTTCCGGCCAGGAACCGGGGAAGAACTTCACGTCACGTTCGGTCAGGGGTTCGAGCTGGTCGAACCAGGTCGCTTCCGGATCGAATTTGGCGAAGAAGGGCTGGCGGACGAGATCCCCGCGTCGGCTCTGGAGATATTCCAGAACGAAGGCCTTCTCGCCACCCACGTCCTGCACCCCGAGGACGTGCACCTTGCCGGGGAAGGCGGACATCGACGGGCCGCGAACGGTCCGGGCGATGCCACTCACCTGGCGGTAGGCCTCCTGATAGATCCGGTGGCACTCGTGGAGCGGGGTTTCGAAATACCCGCGGGCGCCGGTGTCCCGTTCGACGAAGAAGTAGTACGGAATGCAACCGAGTCGCACGCCGGTGTTCCACATTTCGGCCCAGGTCTCGGCATCGTCGTTGACGTGGCGGATCAGCGGGCTCTGCATCCGGATGTTGGCGCCGGTATCGCGGATGCGACGGATCGCCTCCTGGGCGATGGGGGTCGAGAGTTCCACCGGATGGGAATAGTGACCCATGATCGCCAGGGTCCGTCCGCTGGCGATGATGCGGCGGAAGCAGTCCAGAAGATCTTCGGCATCGCCATCGGTCACGTAACGCTGCGGCCAGTAGGCCACGCTCTTGGTGCCGATTCGAATGGTCTGGATGTGACCGAGTTCGGGGTCCTCCAGAATGCGATCGATGTAGCGGGCGAAGATCTTGGCCTTCATCACCATCGGGTCGCCGCCGGTGAAAAGCACGTCGGAGACTTCGGGGTGTTCCTTGAGGTAGCCGATCAGCTGCTCGATGTCCTTGTTCGCGAACTTCATGTCGTCGAGTCCGACGAACTGGGCCCAGCGGAAGCAGAACGTGCAGTAGGCGTGGCAGGTCTGGCCGGCGGCAGGGAAGAAGAGCACGGTCTGGTCGTACTTGTGCTGGATCCCCGGAACCGGCTCGCCGTTCACCGTGGGAACGTTGTGGGTCATCTGGCCCGCGGGATGCGGGTTGAGTTCGAGCTGGATGTCGCGGATGGCCGCCTTGAGCGCATCCTTGTCATCCCCGGCCATGAGGGTCTTGATCCGATCGAACTGGTCGGGGCTGAGCATGTCCCGGTGGGGGAACGTCAGCCGGAAGATCGGATCGTCAGGAACCGCGTTCCAGTCGATCAACTCTTCCATCACGTACTGGTTGGTGCGAAAGGGAAGGACGGCGGAGACCACTTCGATGCCTTCTCGGAGATCGTCATCCAGCGATTCCCATTCCGGGCAGGCCGAGACATTGGTTCGGGTCACAGCCTTGAACTTCTGCGGGGTCTCGAAGTCGGCGACCTGACGGTCTCCAGCTTGGTCGACGGGGCGAAGAGCTGCTTGTCGGTTTTCAGAAATCATGGTGGACGGGCCTCCAGCGGCTCGGTGGAACGGAAGCGACGGCTCCATTTCCACGGGGTCGTGGTGTCACCCTTTTCAAGCCCCCCGACGGGAGGGTTGGGCAACAGAGATGGGGGGCTGCGTACCGCCGCCGATCCGGACGGACAGGGTCCGTCGACGTCCTTTTCCACTGCGGGAGGACCAGGATCAGGGTGGGCACGCTGGCCCGCCGGCCCGCCGGCGGTTGAAGACCGCGACGATCCGGGAAGAACACTATAGGGACACTGGCCGACCTTGCGGTGATTCAGCCCTTCTGTGGACGTCCGGATACGGTTATCCGGGTTGTCAGCAGGGTCAGGGGGATGAGGGCCGCGACCGAGAACTGTGCGATCGCCCCGATGGTCCAGGCGCCGGCGATGCCCTGGGACGCGGCGACCATCCCGGAAAGGCCCTGGGCACCGGACATTCCGAGGTTCATCATGGCCATGTACGCGGTGAACTGGGTGGCGGCCACTTCCGGTCGGCAGACCCCGAAGCAGACCGCGAAAAAGGCCGCGTTGATGGCGCCGATCAGCAATGCCTCGATGATCAGATAGGCGACGAAGGTCGAATCTCCGGTGCTGGGGTCGGCGGAGGGGGGGGCGTCGCCGATGGGCACGCCTTCAAGCCCGTCATTGGTGGTGGTTGATACTGGCTCGGCCAGGGGCGGAATCGACGCTGCGAGAACGTTCCGTCCGTCGGGTTCGAGCTCCGGACTCGACCCTGCGGTGATCTCGACCGCCGCGGTCGATGTGACTCGCTTCGGGATGACTTCCAGCCCGAAGAACAGCAAGAGACCACCGAGGATCAGGCTGCAGACCGCGACCACCCGTCGAGGACCGACGAAGTCGGCGAGGAAGCCGCCACCCACCGAGCCGATCAGGCCCGCGAAGACGGCGACGCCTCCGGTGGTCGCTCCGTATTCCTCCTGGGTCCATCCAAACTCCCGCACGAAGAGGATGGCACCGATCGGGGCGAGGAGGCCGCTCGCCGCGGTGGCGAGCATCGCGACCACCGCGGTCACGATCGCCGGTCGATTTCCGAACGCCAGCGCGAGCTGTCGGAGCAATGATCCGATGGAGGCGGGGGCCGCGTTCTCGGGATGGGGCTGATCCGAATCCGAGGTCGCGTCATCACTCGGGCCGGTCCCGGGCCAGGGGGCATCCCCCGGGCGTTCCACGGTGAAGAGTGGAAGCATGGCGATGGCGGCGACGATCACGACCATGCCGGCGAAGGCCGAGTGCAATCCGTACCGGTAGGCCAGAACGGAAAGTCCGCCGCCACCGATCGCGGTTCCCAGATACTTCGCCCCGTACATCAGCCCGCTGGCCTTGCCTCGATCCTCCGGGGGGAGAAGATCGACCGCGAGGGCGTCCACGCAGACGTCCTGAAGGCTGTTGAACACGTTGTGAATCACCACCATCGTGCCGAGGAGACCCAACGCCACGGTGGGTTCTGGAATCATCCACATGGCCACCAGCGAAAGGACCATGCCAGCCTGGGCCACGAGGATCCACGGCCGACGTCTTCCGAACCGGGAATTTCCGAACCGATCGACGAACGGACCCCAGACCCACTTGAACGCCCACGGCAAGGTGCCGAGCGCGAAGATGCCCCCGATCTGGCCGGCATCGAGTCCACCCTCCACCAGGGCTGCGGCCAGGGTGACCGTGAGAAAGCCGTACGGGACCCCTTGTGCGACGTAGAGCGCGCACAGGACGACGATTCGGACCACGCGATGTTCTGAAAGTGCAATCACGTTGATTCAATGGACCCGGAGGGGATCGACCCCTCACGCCGCTTTCACGGCCGCGGCTTTTAAGGCCGCTGCGTCTGCCAATTCCGCCACAGGTCCCCGTCGGAGGGTATCAACCTCCGCGGTCTTGTTCGATTCCAAAGGGTGGCACCGAGTGGAATCGCATCGGCACCCCGAGCTGCGGATCGAAGAATGAAAGCCGGGTCGCGTGCAGATGAAGTCGAGGGGCGGATTCGGGATCTCCGTAGAGGGTGTCGCCGAGGAACGGTGCGCCGAGGCCTCCTTCGGCGACGGGGGTGACCGCGTGAACCCGCAACTGATGAGTGCGCCCGGTCTCCGGCCGGAATTCCACGTGGGTTCTACCTGGGGTTCTATTCAGGACCCGCCAGAGCGTTCGGGATGGCTTCCCCTCTTCGTGGCAGACCATCTGTCGGGGGCGGTTGGGCCAGTCCACGCGAAGTGGAAGTTCGATCACGCCCTTCTCCGCTTCGACCTCGCCCTCGAGCACGCCTTCGTATGCCTTCCCGATCTTTCGTTTTTCAAATTGTCGAGCGATGCCACGAAGAACCCGCCGGTTGAGGGCGACCACCATGAGTCCACTCGTCTCCACGTCGAGTCGATGGGGGGTGATGGCTCCGTCCGCCTTGGGAAAGACGTGCTGAATGCGAGTCTGCACCGAGTCCGTGGCGTCCTCGGCTCGGCCGGGGACGGAACGCAGGCCGGCGGGCTTGACCACCACCGCCCACCCGTTGCCGCGGGCGAGAATCGGAAGGCCGGGAGGAATCACAAGCGGGTTCAACGGAGTCTCCAGTGCGGTCGTTTGGCGGATCGGGCCGCGTTGGCGGCTTCCGCATCAAAAGTCTCGGACCTGGTCTCCTCGACCAGCAGGATGGCATCGTCGCCGCATCGATCACGGGCTGCTTGAAGTTCACGCCGCAGGGCGGCGATTCGGTCGGCTTCACCCGGGTCCCGGGCGAGATCGACGATCTCCTCGGGGTCGATGGACAGGTCGAACACCTGCCAGCGGTCGATGGCGGGGTACCAGATGATCTTGAATCGGTCGCCTCGCCACGCTCGTTGTGCGTCGCGATATCGGGTCAGGACGCCGTCTCGCCCCGTGGGTCGATGCAGATCCTGACCATCCATGCGGTCGGGAGGCGATACACCGGCGGCGGCGAGGATCGTCGGGGCCAGATCGTGGAGATGAGCGAAGTCCCGTCGCACGCCACCGTTCGAGAACGCCGCGCCATCGAGAATCAAGGGTGCCCGCATGGAGTGCTCGTACAGGTTCTGCTTCCCGAGCAGGCCGTGGCTTCCCAGCGCGAGTCCGTGATCGCCGGCGAAGATCACCAGCACCTCGTCCCGAAGTCCCGTCTGGTCGAGGGCGGAGAGAACGGCGGCGACCTGTCGGTCGATGGCTTCGATCATCTGTTCGTACAACGCGATCTCTCGCCGCACCGCGGTCGTCGTTCGAGGCCAGGGAAGAAGCTCCTCGTCCCGAATGGTCATTTCCCCGTTGTCGAACGGATGGACGGGAAGCAGGTTTCCGGGCAGCCCGATCGTCGCGGCCCGCGTCTCGGCCTCTGATTCCTCGGGTGATGTGCGAGGATCGTGGGGCGCGGTGAAACACAGGGAGAGAACGAAAGGGCGGTCGGGTTCGTCGGCTGCGTGTGATCGCAGGAAGTCGACTGCGGCACCACCGAATTCCTCGGTGCTGTAGCGGCGGAGTCGTCGCTTCGCGGGGTCGCCGACGAGTGGATGATCTTCGACCTCCAATGTCCAGTGGCTTCCCATGCCCCCGAACAGAACGGATTCCCCGCTCTCGAAGCTTCGTTCAAACCAGGGTCTTCCGCAGTGCCATTTACCGACGTGGTGGGTCCGCCAGCCCAGGTCCCGCAGAACGTCGGGCCAGAGAGGGAGGTCGTTCCCCCGTTGGGCGGCGGGCCAGTTCGGCACGCTCCAGTCGCTGCCTCCCGTGAGAATTCGGGATCGGCTCGGAAGGCAGACCGCCGGTGATCTCGAACCCTGGCAGTAGGCGTGTTCAAATCGGGTCCCGGAAGCCGCGAGCCGGTCGATGGCGGGCGTTTCGATGTTTTTACGACCGGTACAGCCGAGGAAGTCCGCTCGGAGATCATCAGCAAGGATGAAGACGATCCCTCGGATCGGGGCGGGGGGGTCGTCCGCGACCGTGAGCGGGGATGTCATGGAGGCGGCGGCGAGGGCGAGGAGGAGGAGGCGGGGGAGCCGGTCGGTCATGGTTGCACGATAAGGTTCGCACATGCGACGTGGGCTCTCGCCCATCGTCGAGTGCCGGTCGGACCACCCTGGTCCTCCGGATCCGTCGGCCGATGTGCCTCCGGCGGCCTCGAACCCCCCACGGTCAAGAATCTCGGGAGACCCCATGCTCTTCAGACTCCTCTACGACGAGGATCTCGCCCAGGCCACCTACCTCGTCGGCTGTCAGAAGACCGGTGAAGCGATCGTCATCGATCCCGCCCGCGACGTCGACCGCTGCCTGGACCTCGCGTTGGAACAGGGATTGAAGATCGTGGCCGTGGCCGAAACCCACGTGCACGCGGACTTTCTCTCGGGCGTGCGTGAACTCGCCGAGCGCACCGGGGCGACGGTCCACGTCTCGGGCCTCGGTGGACCTGATTGGCGTTCGGGATGGCTCGACGGGTACGAGCACCGCGAACTGACCGACGGCGAGGAATTCACGGTGGGAAACATTCGATTCACCACCGTTCACAGTCCCGGCCACACCCCGGAACACGTCTCGTTCCTGGTGACCGATCTGGGCGGTGGTGCCGATTCGCCGATGGGGATGATCACCGGCGATTTCGTGTTCGTCGGAGACCTCGGCAGACCTGATCTTCTGGAATCGGCGGCGGGTCAGTCGGGGATGATGGAACCGTCCGCCCGAATCCTGGCCGGGAGCGCACGGTCGTTTCTCGATCTCGAGGATCACCTTCAGGTGTGGCCCGCCCACGGATCGGGCAGCGCCTGCGGCAAGGCGCTCGGCGCCGTGCCGCAGTCGACGGTCGGCTACGAGAAGCGATTCAATCCATCGCTTTCACTGGCGGTCGACGAAGAGGCGTTCGTGGACTTCATTCTTCAGGGGCAGCCGGAACCTCCCGCCTACTTCGCTCGCATGAAGGCCTGGAACCGGGATGGGGTTCCGTTGCTCGGATCGCTTCCGACGCCGGAGATCATCACTGCGAAGAACCTCGGTGGCCGACTCGACGGCGTTCGGGTGGTCGATGTCCGGCCCTGGTCGGAGTTTCGTCGGGGCCACCTGCCGGGCGCCATCTGGACTCGACCGGGCATCAACTTTCTCGCGACCGTCGGGTCGTACGTCGAACCGGGTGAACGCATCGGGATCGTGGCGCCCGCGGAGGAG
This sequence comes from Phycisphaerae bacterium, assembly GCA_002683195.1. Next base: position 60,839 of record NYSW01000059.1, on the reverse strand, counting down.
TTCGAACGTCTGACGCGGAATCTGGTGAGGATCGGACTCGACGACGTCGCGTGGCTGACGACGCCGGACGAACTGGCCGCGTACGCCGGTGCGGGGAACGCGCTGGACGAGGCTCCGGAGGTCGATGCCGCCGGCTTCCGCGACCTCATCGAATCGGATCCCGACCTCGTGGTGCTCGACGTGCGTCGGGCGGTCGAATGGAACGACGGTCATCTCGAAGCGGCGGTGAACATTGCGCACACCCGGCTGGTGCCGCGGATGGACGAAGTACCGGTCGGAAGTCGGATTCACGTGCATTGTGCCGGCGGAGTTCGCAGCGCGATGGCGGTATCCGAACTACGACGGCGGGGCTTCGACGCGGTCAACGTCGCCGGTGGCTGGGCGGCCATGACGCGAGTGGGTTGTGGAGCGATCTCGTGCGGTTGAACGTCTGCCGTCGATCTGGGATTCGCGATGCCGATGGAGATCGTCGGTCGTGATCGCCCTCGTGGGTGGCATGGCGATCGGACTCTGCCTCGGCCTGCTGGGCTCCGGGGGGTCGATCCTCACGGTTCCGATCCTGGTCTATCTCCTCGGCCATGATCCGAAGGCGGCGATCGGAGAAAGTCTGGCGATCGTGGGGGGCATTGCGCTGCTGGCGGCGATCCGCCCGATGATTCGTCGCGAGGTCGACTGGATGAGCGTGGTGTTCTTCGGGCTTCCGGGAATTCTGGGAACGGTGGCAGGCGTCTGGGGATCGCGTTGGATCGCCGGTCCGGTCCAGTTGTTGATCTTCGCGGTGGTGATGCTCGCGGCGGCGGGCCTGATGTTTCGTGGGGGCGGCCGGGCGTCCGAAGAGAGTCAGCGGAGCCGATCGAACCGCGACCGCGGGCTGTTGGTGCTCGAGGGATCGTTCGTGGGCGTGCTCACCGGGATCGTCGGGGTCGGAGGCGGTTTTCTGATCGTGCCCGCCCTGGTGCTGCTGGCTCGACTTCCGATGCGTACTGCGGTCGGAACCAGTCTTCTGATCATCGCGGCCAAGAGCGGTGCCGGTTTTCTCCAGGCGATGAATCAGTCTTCCGAGGCGACGGGGACCATGGACTTCAAGGTCGTCGGCGCGTTCCTGCTTCTGGGCGGGGTCGGTGGACTGCTCGGGGGTCTCATCGGGGCCAGGTTGCCGCAACGTCGACTCCGGCGGATCTTCGCGGTGTTCCTGATGGTCGCGGGCCTCGCGATCCTGGCGATCGAAGGATCCGCGATGCTCGCGGTCACGAGTGGAAACGAACAGGCCGCGTCGACGAGCGACGCGGCCTGAAAAAGATCGATGATCGGAGGGGCGGGCTCGGTTCCCGCTCAGGCCTTCTTCTCGTGGTGGCCGCCGAATTCGAATCGCTGCGCGGACATGATCTGATTGGCGAAGTCCGACTCCCCGCGTGAACTGAACCGTGCGAAGAGCGCCGCGGCAAGAACCGGGGCGGGAATGGATTCGTCGATCGCGGCTTCCAGCGTCCAGCGGCCTTCACCCGAATCCGACACCCGGCCACCGAACTCCGCGAGGTCGGGGCTCTTGGCGAGGGCGGAGGCGGTGAGGTCGAGCAGCCAGGAACCGATCACGCTCCCTCGCCGCCAGACTTCCGCGATCTCCTTGAGATCGAGGTCGTACTTGTAGGCATCGGGGTCTCGGAGCGGCGTGGTCTCGGCGTCGATGTCCCGCTGGGTCTTCCCGGCATCCGCGTGCTTGAGAATGTTGAGGCCCTCGGCGTAGGCCGCCATGATTCCGTACTCGATGCCGTTGTGCACCATCTTCACGAAGTGGCCGGCGCCGTTGGGGCCGCAGTGAAGCCAGCCGTGATCGGCAGTGGTCTCATGGCCGTCGCGGGCTTCGGTCATGGGCGCTGCGTTCTTGCCGGGGGCCAACGCTTCGAAGGCGGGGGCGAGATGTTCGATCGCGTCGACGGGGCCACCGACCATCTGGCAGTAGCCGCGTTCCAGACCCCAGACGCCACCCGAGACGCCGGCATCGACGTAGCGGATTCCTCGTTCGGCGAGGCTCTTGGCTCGTCGGAGATCGTCCTTGTAGTACGAGTTGCCGCCGTCGACGATCATGTCGCCCTCGCTGAAGTGCGGGGCCAGTTCTTCGAGCATGCCATCGACCAGGGCGACCGGAAGCATCATCCAGGCCGCTTTGTTGCCTTCGAGCTTTGAAGCGAAGTCCGCGATGTCGGTGGCCCCGATGGCCCCGTCGGCGACCAGCGCCTTCACGGCGTCAGGGTTCACGTCGTAGACCACGCAGCGAACGCCGGCCTGCATCATGCGACGGACCATGCCGGCGCCCATGCGTCCGAGACCGATCATTCCAAGTTGAAGCGACATGGAGAACTCCTGATTCTGAGGGTGGGGTGAAGGACGAGGGAAAGGTACCCGAGCGATGGCGGAGGCGCTCAGTGACGAGGGGGCTGTTCGACTCGGGCCTCGTGAAGCTCGACCAGTCGGGCGAGCAGCCAGTCCGCGAAGTCGCGTTTGGCGATCGGCCCCGGGGGAGGCTGGATCTCCCCGCCATCTCGAAGCAGGAGCCTCCCGAGGATTCGATCTGAATCCATGGTTTCGAGCGGATTGGCCACGATCGCGTGGAGATCCTTCCGGACGAGTTTCGCTCGTGCAGCCTCCAGGAGACCGTCCTCGGGCTCGAGGGCGAAACCGATCCGGGTTCCGGCCGGGTGGTCGATTTCCGCGAGACCGGCCAGTAGATCCGGCACTGGTTCGAGGTCGAGGGAGTGAACGCCGTCCGAGCGGCGGATTTTCCGGGGGGTGTCTGGCCGCTGAAGGGGGCGGAAGTCCGCCACGGCCGCGGCCATGATCAGCAGATCATGGGTCGGCCAGCGATTTTGAAGTTCCCGGTCGAGGTCCGCCGCGGATTGGAACCGAACCTCGGAAATTCGCGGATGTGAGCTCGTATCGATGGTCCCAGGGCCTCGAAGAAGCGTGACCAGGTGCCCGAGATCCCCGGCGGCCCGGGCCAGTTCGGCTCCCAGCCGGCCGGATGACCGATTTCCGAGAAATCTGACCGCATCCACCGGCTCCCAGGTCGGTCCGGCGGTCACCAGGACCCGGAGTGGCCGGGAAGTGGGGGTCGTTTCAGGCTGAGAGGGTGTGGTATTGGTCACATTGAGCAGGGCAGTCGGGGTCGCGTGATTGCAGCGACCGCCCGGGAGCGCCATACTAAGGGTCTGCGCCGGCCACGAGGGCTGGTGCGGAGGGTCTGCCGGATGGCCCGTCTCGCGTGTGGAAGTCACCGGCAGGTTTCTTCAGCCCCCGGATTCAGCCTTGAATCCGAAGATCGGAGTCGCTTCGTGGCCAGGAAGGTTCGAAAGAAGCTGGGTGAGATCATCGTCGAGCAGGGTCTCGTGACCGACGACATCGTCGTCGCGGCCGAGGCTGAATCCCGGGAATCCGGGAAGAAACTCGGCGAGGTCCTGGTCGATCAGGGTCATGCGACGGACGTGCAGGTGGCTCAGGCCCTCGCCGCCCAGCAAGGCTTTGATTTCGTCAACCTTGATACCGCTGATGGTGCGAATCAGGTGGACATGAGCCTCGTGGACGCCGTTCTGGTCCGGAAGCGGAGCATCGTGCCCCTGGCGCCGACGGAGAGCGGGCGTCTTCGCGTGATGGTTCCGGATCCGATGGATCTCGATGTCATCGACGAACTTCGATTTGCGATTCCCGAAGATTTCGACGTCGTGGTCGGCGTCCCCGCGCAGATCGCGGAGATCCTCGGAGGCGGCGAAGGCGCCAGCCTCGGAGGGGCGGCCTCGATCGACGTCACGGTCGACAAGTCCGTCGACCGTTCGGTCGACGCTTCGGTCGATAGTTCGATCGATGCTTCGATCGATGTGGACGCGGGCGACTCGAAGATCGTCAAGCTGGTCAACGAGCTCATCATCGAAGCGGTTCGAGGTCGGGCGAGCGACATTCACGTCGAGCCGCGGTCCGACCGTGTTGCGCTCCGCTATCGGGTTGACGGCGTGTGTCACGTCCGGCAGGAATTCCCCAAGAAGCTTCAGCAGGCGATGCTCGCCCGACTGAAGCTCATGGCCGGCGTCAACATCGCCGAGAAGCGGGTTCCCCAGGACGGTCGCATCAAGCTTCCGATCGATGGAGACCAGGTCGATTTCCGGGTCTCCAGTTGCCCGGCCTATCACGGCGAAAGCGTCGTGCTCCGGGTGCTTCGACCGGATTCGGTCCGTATCGGCCTCACGAACATCGGCTTCGAAGAGGACAATCTCGAGGTCTTCAACAAGATCATCCGGCGTCCCAACGGGATCTTCCTGGTCACCGGTCCCACCGGATCCGGCAAGACCACCACGCTCTACTCGGCGTTGAACGTTCTCAACCAGCCGAACCGGAAGATCATCACCGCGGAAGATCCCGTCGAATACAACTTCAACGGCATCAATCAGGTCCAGGTCCGGGAGTCCATCGGTCTCACGTTCCCGTTGATCCTGAAGGCGATGCTGCGGCAGGCACCCAACGTGATCCTCGTGGGTGAGATTCGAGACCGTGAAGTGGGGGACATCGCGATTCAGGCGGCCCTCACGGGTCACCTCGTGTTCTCGACCCTGCACACCAACGACGCTCCCAGCGCGATCACGCGTCTGGTCGACATGGGCATCAAGCCGTTCCTGGTCGCCAGTTCGATCCAGGCGATCATGGCCCAGCGTCTGATTCGAATTCTCTGCAACGACTGCAAGCAACTCGACGACAATCCCGACGCGAAGCTTCTCAGGCTCGTGAACATCTCCCCGGACGAGGTCGCCGCGGGAAGCATTCACAAGGCCGTGGGTTGCCAGAAGTGCGGCGGCAAGGGATATCGCGGTCGCCAGGCGATCTTCGAACTGATGCCCATGAATTCCGAGATTCGCGAGCTCGCCTTCGAGCGGGCCTCGATCTCCGCGGTTCGCCAGGCGGCGATCCGCGGTGGCATGAGAAGTCTCCTGGGCGATGGAAAGGTCAAGATCCTCCGTGGCGCCACCACGCCGGACGAGGTCGCTCGCTTCGCTCAGATCGAAGGTTTCGATCCCACGGAGATCGAGGGCAGCTGATCAACGTCGTTTCAATCGAACTCACCTCTTCCCACGACCATTCCGGGCCAGTCTTCAGGCCCAGGTCCCCCTTCACGGTTCTTCGCCATGTCCACCATCCAGATCGATCGTCTGCTCGACACCGTCGTGAAGCAGAGCTGCTCCGACCTTCACCTCACCACGGGACGCCCGCCGACGGTTCGTCTGCATGGCTCGCTTCGGAACCTCCAGACCAAGACTCTGGAATCCGACGACATGGTGGCGTTGATGAAGTCGGTGACTCCCGAGAAGAACCAGCAGGAACTTCAGGAGATGGGATCAACGGACTTCGGGTTCGCCTACGGCGACGCCGCCCGGTTCCGAGTGTCCGTGTTCCGTCAGCGTGGTGACATCGCGATGGTCCTCCGGCTGATCCCGAACCAGCTTCTGACCTTCGATGAGATCGGGCTCCCCGACATCTGCAAGGAGCTGATCCGCCGCCCTCGAGGCCTCTTCATCGTGACCGGGCCCACCGGTTCGGGTAAGACGACGTCGCTGGCCACCATGTTGGATTACATCAACATGAACATGGACCGGCACATCATCACGACCGAGGATCCGATCGAGTACTACCACTACCACAAGAAGTCGATCGTCAACCAGCGGGAGCTGGGAACCGACGTCCCGACCTTCTCGGAGTCCCTGCGGCGTGCCCTTCGTCAGGACCCGGACGTGATCCTGGTGGGTGAGATGCGGGACCTCGAGACGATCGAGGCTGCGATCGCGGCGGCCGAAACGGGCCACCTCGTGTTCGCCACCCTTCACACCACCGGTGCCTCGGGAACGATCAACCGGATCATCGATGCCTTCCCGGTCGATCAGCAGGCGCAGGTCCGGGTCCAGCTCTCTGTGGCGCTGATCGCGGTGCTCAGCCAGCAACTGCTCGCCCGGGTCGACAAGCCCGGCCGGGTCGCGGCCTACGAGTTCCTCGTGGTCACCCCGGCGATTTCCAACCTCATCCGTGAGAACAAGACGTTCCGAATCGACTCGGCGATCCAGACGGGTAAGAAGTTCGGCATGCAGTTGCTCGATGATCACCTCTGGTCCCTCTACCAGCGAGGTCTGATCTCGGCCGAAGAGATGGTCGACAAGGGCAAGGACGCGGCTGATCTCACCCAGAAGGTGCATCGTTCCGGCGGTACCGTGGGCCGTAGCGAACTGGACGAAGCCCCGGAACAGTCTTCGGCCGGCTGATCCCTTGAAATGCTCGAAAAACCCGTTGGGTTCGGGTTCTGTTCGGACCAAAGCCCTCTGAAAGGTTGTTTTTCCTGATCCTGCGCCTCTGGCCGTCGTACGGTTCCGAGTGTGCATGGCCAGGCAACACACCCCGATCGGCGTCGTATAGGCTGACGGGGTACGCGTCCTTTGCGAAGAAACCGCGCCCTTGGATCCGGTCATCCGCCTCGTGGAGGCGAACCGCCGGAATGTGGGGTGAGTCCGTCTGGCACGTGTCCGGCGGCAACGGATGGCAGGGGACGTTTTCATCCGGGCGGCCATGGCCGCCCAGCCCCTCAGACGCCCCGATTCGAAGGCGACCTGGAGTACGCCGGCATGAGCCAGCCCACCCGGACCCGAAGCAGCACCAGCGGACTGAAAGGTCGAAAACTCGGCCGCGTGCTCACCAAGATGAGCAAGGTTTCCCGCGAGCAGGTGCACGAGGCACTGGCGCTGCAGCAGGATCAGCCAAGCCGCAAGATCGGTGAACTGCTCGTCGAACTCGGACATGTCACCGAGGCGGATGTTCGTGACGCCCTCGCGGGACAAGCGGGTATCGAGCAGATCACGCTCCGCGGTCGTGAGATATCGGACGAAACCTTCGACGCGATTCCGGCGACCACGGCGACGACCTACCAGATCGTCCCCGTGAAATTCGATCCGGCGACCCGGTCGATCGCGATCGCGGTCAAGAACCCCGACAACTTCGCGGCGATCGACGACCTCCGCAACATGTTGAACTTCAAGCGGGTCAAGGCGGTGTTGGCCCCCGAGGACGAGATCGACGAGATCCTCCAGGAGCGATACGCCGCCAAGGGGAGTGGCTTCGGCGAAATCTACGCCGAAGCGGGGCAGTCTTCCTCGATCACGGCTCTGGAGGGCGTGGGTGAAGGGATCGACCTCGACACCCTGAGTGAGGCGGCCGGTGACAACGCCATCGTGCAACTGGTCCAGGAAACGCTGTTGATCGCGATTCGGGACAAGGCCTCCGACATCCACTTCGAGCCCTTCGAAGAAGAGTTCCGGATGCGTTATCGCATCGATGGCGTTCTTTACGAGATCGCGCCGCCCGACAAGCGTCTCGCCCTGCCGATCGTGAGCCGGGTGAAGGTCATGGCGAAATTGGATATTGCCGAACGCCGCCTGCCGCAGGATGGTCGTATCGAGCTGACCCTGCCGGGCCACGACACGCAGATCGACCTTCGGGTCGCGGTGTTGCCGACCATGTTCGGCGAGTCGGTCGTGATGCGGGTGCTCGACCGCTCGAACGTGCAGTTGAGTCTGGATCGCGTCGGCCTGCGGGACGAGGAACTGGAACGGGTCCGATCCCTCATCACCAAGCCCAACGGCATCGTGGTGGTGACCGGTCCGACCGGATCGGGAAAGACGACCACCCTCTACGCGGCGTTGAACGAACTCAACGAACCGGAACGAAAGATCCTGACCGCAGAGGATCCCGTCGAGTACGACATCGACGGGCTGATCCAGTGTCAGGTGAACACCGATCAGGGGCTGACCTTCGCCGGATTGCTTCGGTCGTTCCTGCGACAGGACCCGGACGTGATCCTCGTGGGTGAGATTCGAGACCTCGAGACGGCGCAGATCGCCATCCAGGCGTCGCTGACCGGTCACCTCGTGTTTTCGACCCTCCACACCAACGATGCTCCGAGTTCGATCCTTCGACTGGTCGACCTCGGCGTGGAGAACTTCCTGCTCACCGCCACGGTCGAGGCCATCGTCGCCCAGCGGCTGGTTCGACGGATCTGCGGCCGTTGCAAGGAGGAATACCTGCCCACCGAAGAGGAACTGATGGAGCTCTCGCTCCAGCCCTCCGACGTCGAGGGCCGGACCTTCTATCGCGGGCGGGGCTGCGGCGAATGCAAGAAGACGGGCTATCGAGGCCGAATGGCCCTCTTTGAAATCATGACCATGGACGACACGCTTCGTGAGATGGTCATGACTCAGGCATCCACCGCCGTGCTTCGAAACGAAGCCCGGAGGCGGGGAATGCGAACGCTCCGGGAGTCCGGACTGCTGTCCATCTACGAGGGACAGACCACGATCGACGAAGTGGTCCGCGAGACCATCACCGAGGATTGATCCACACGCCGAGTCGCCCGCGTGGGCGATCCGCCAGTAAGACCAGGAACACGTCATGCCGACCTTCGAGTACGAAGCAGTCAACGCCGCCGGAAAGCAGCAGAAAGGCACCATCGAGGCTTCAAGCCGCGATGACGCCCAGGGGCAGCTGAAAGGCCAGGGGTATTTCCCGACCTCCGTCGAGGAGCTCAAGGTGAAGGGCCGGGCCGCCAAGCAGGCCAAGGCCACCAAGGAGGGGAAGTCGCCCAAGGCGGCCAAGAAGAAGGGGCGAGGCTTCTCGCTGAGCATCGGCAAGGTCAACACGAAGACCATGACGACGTTCACCCGTCAGCTTTCGACCCTCCAGGACGCCGGACTTCCGCTGCTCCGATCGCTCCAGATCCTCGAGCAGCAGCAGCGACCGGGCAAGTTGAAGAACATCCTGAACGACGTCTGCGAGGACGTCGAGTCGGGGTCGTCTCTCTCTGATGCGATGGCGAAGCACCCCAAGGGGTTCGACCGGCTCTACTCCAAGATGGTGGCGGCGGGCGAGGTTGGTGGTGTCCTCGACATCATCCTTCAGCGGCTCGCGGACTTCATGGAGAAGGGTGAGCGGCTCAAGCGGCGCATCAAGGGTGCGTTGATCTATCCCGTGGTGGTGATCTCGATCGCGGTGCTGATCGTGACCGGCATCATGTACTTCGTGATTCCGAAGTTCCAGGAGATCTTCAACGACTTCGACGTCGAACTTCCGGGCCTCACGCTCTGGTTGGTCGACGCCTCCAAGTGGGTCGCGGGGAACTCCTCTCCGGATCAATCGGTACCGGGGGCGATCTGGATCCTGCTGGCGCCGTTCCTGCTGTTCGGCGTGTACAAGTTGATACGCATCACCGGACCGGGCAAGGCGGCGACCGACGTGGTGTTCGCGAGGTTGCCGGTGCTTGGCGGGTTGATACGGAAGACCGCGATCGCGAGATTCACCCGGACCCTCGGCACCCTGATCAGTGCCGGCGTCCCGATTCTCGAGGCGATCCTGATCACCCGCGACACTTCGGGCAACTACATCTACGAAAAGGCGCTCGGCAGCGTCCATGATTCGATTCGTGACGGCGAGACCTTCGCGGGTCCGCTTCGCGAGGCGAAGGTCTGCGATCCGATCGTGGTGAACATGATCGACGTGGGCGAAGAGACCGGCGATCTCGACATCATGCTGATGAAGATCGCGGACAACTACGACGAAGAGGTCGATGTGGCGGTCGCTTCGTTGCTGTCGCTGCTGGAACCCTTCATGGTGGTGATTCTCGGTGGCATCGTCGGAGCGATCGTTCTCGCTCTCTTCCTGCCGCTCGTCAAGATGATCGAGTCCGTCTCGGGACAGTGATTTCACGGCGTCACCGTGCCGTCCCTCCGACTGCGAGTCGGAGGGACGGTCCGGACGCCCTCCGGAGGTATCGAATGGCCGTCTCACGACGAGTTTCGGATCGACACGCCTTCACGGTGGTGGAGCTCCTGGTGGTGCTCGCGATCATCATCCTCCTGGTGGGGATTCTGGTGGTGGGCCTCAGTCAGGCGGCGGGAACGGCCCAGAAGGCCCAGACCAGGTTCCTGCTGAATTCGATGGCCGCCGGCCTCGCGCAGTTCAAGGGGGATCACGGCTACCTGCCCCCGGTGCTCGGCGACGGCTCGCTCTTCGGGGGCGTGGGCACGCCGGAGAACCTTCCCGGATGGTCGCGAGATCTGATCCTCGCGCCGAATTGGAGCAACGATCCTTCGGGAGCGGAGGTCGACGGTCGACAGCGGTGGTTCTCCGTGACCTCGCCCGCCGAGTATCTCACCGGATACGGCGACCGCGTCGCGGATGGATACGGAATCATCGGTGGATTCGACTCGGCGGCAGATACTGATCCGGGCTGGATCGAAAGTCCGACGATCGGGTTTCGGGCACCTGGCGCTGATGGGGTCTGGGGCGCCCTCTTCAACAATCAATCGAACTTCCCACCCGGAACATTCTCTGCCCGGAATCCTGGGAATGCCAAGCGGCAGGGCGGCCCTCCGATCTCGAATTCCACGCTGATCAGGGGGCGGATCTACGGCCCGTACCTGGAACTCAAGGATGAAAATCTTCTCGGTGGCCTGCGGCCCGACGGCACCGTGGCCCTGCCCGAGGACGACGACTACGCATTTCGTCCCAAGGTGATCCTGGACTACTGGGGAACGCCGATCCGCTACTACCGGAACCCCTATCTCGGGGGTGATCCGAAAGCAGGCGTGGCTTCGGGGCTCGGTCTCGACGATGTGTTCGCGCTGCGGCCCTGGGCGTTCGAGGAAGGCGTGCAGACGGACGGTATTGGCGACGCTTCCGGCGACACCGCGACCTCACCCCAGTTGAAGGCCGGCGAGTTCGCTCTGATGAGTCATGGCCCGGATCGTCGGGTGAATCTCGAAGACCGGGTCGACGTCGATGAATTCAATCGTGACAACATCGTGGAGATCGGACCATGAGGCATCAGAGCATTCTTCGGCGTCGCGTCCGTGACGGGGGCCGTGGGTTCACCCTGGTCGAACTGGTAGTGGTGATCGGGATCATCATCGCGCTGCTCTCGCTGGTGCTCGCGGTGAGCACGCTGCTCATCCAGCAGAATGAGGCAAGGCAGTTGCAGTCCGCGTTCGCCAACCTGTCCAGTGCGGTCCAGGAGTACGAGCAAGCGGTCGGTCGTCCGATCGCCTCTCGAGCTCAGCGTGAATCGGTTCCAGGTGGCAGCCTGAATGATCCCGGAAACTGGGACATCCCCCACAATTCTGATTTCGTCGGCCTCGGCTATCGGAATCTGGAAAACACCCCCGGCAATTATTTTCGCGAGGGTGGCACCATCGCGTATTTCAATCAGGGGATCAACACGAACACGACTGCCTGTGACGCATCGGGAGACCCGCGGGGCTGGGAAAAGCAGACCGTGGCCTTGTTCAATCTCCTGCAACGGACGCAGTCCGCGGAAGACATCATCGCTCGTCTCGACCCGTCGCTCCTTCAGCGAGTCAAGTACGACGAAGTGACCTCGCTTGACTCCGAAGGCAATCCACTTCCCCCGCTCACCAAGCTGGTGGATCCCTGGGGAGCCACGGTGGCGGTGGTTTTCCCGGGTCGAGCCTGGCGTGAGTCGGATGCCGACGGGGCCTCTTTCCGGATACCGGATCAAGATGGCACGATTCGGACCGCGATGGAGAACATGGTCGGAGTCTGCCGCAACGGGAACATCCTGTTCGTGAGTGCGGGGCCGGATGGCCTGCTGGGCCAGCGTTACTGCGAGTCCGGTAGCCGGCGGGAAGCGGCTCTGGACAACGTCTACTCCTACAAGCCGGGAGATTCCTGATGCGGAATGTCGCACCCTACATCCGGCGTGGGTTCACGTTGATCGAGCTCCTCGTGGTGATGGGGATTCTCGTTCTCCTGGCGGTTCTCACCGGCATCAGCGTGAGCCAGATCAGCAAGGAAGCCCGACTGAGTTCCGGAGTCAACCAAGTGGTCGCCGCCCTCGGTGGGGCGAGGGCCTATGCGATTCAGAACAACGTCACGGTGCTTCTCGCGTTCGTGGTGAAGGTCGATGAGGCCGCGGTTTCCGAAGGGGAACGGGTTGAAATGGTGCTCGCCGAGTCGACGGGGGAGATGTACCCGATCTTCGACGACAACTACCTCTTCGAAGAACGCTATTCCCCGGTCCCCGGTTTCTCGTTCGCGGAACTACCGCGGGGCATCAAGGTCGCCGGGCCGTTGAGTGCCGTCGCCTATGCGGACGACGCCCCGGGAGAAGACGGTCTTTGGGCGACGCAGCCCGGGGGCGAATGGCAACTGGAGGCGGGCAGGATCTACACCCGCGAACCAGGCCGGATGATCGGCGTGATGTTCAGTTCGGATGGGACCCTCATCACTCGAAATGTCCGAGGCGCGGGAGGGAGTGGCTCCACGGTCTGGCCCTTCATCGACTTCAATCGTGACGGGGTCGCGAACATCGTTGGCGTTGGAAACAATTACAGCGGCTCCTACCAGTATGTCGTCTACGACGCGGTGGGGGACGAGGTCGACCTCCATCCGGTCCAGTGGCTCGCGGTCTTCGATGACGAGGCACTCCGCGAAGCGAGGAATCCAGCCAATTGGGTTCCGGCGAGCGGAAATGCCCCTTCCGGGGGGCAGGTCACCGCGCAGGACGAGCGACGGATCAGTGACGTGACGAACTGGGTCGAAAGTGCAGGCGTACCAATCTTCTTCAACCGCTACACCGGTGTGGCAGAGGTATCGAGACCATGATCAGGACGCATTCGAACCAAGGAACGAGACGGGCGGCACGCGGCTTTTCGCTGATTGAATTGCTGCTGGCGATCTTCATCCTCGGCGTGGGCGTGATATCTGTCGCTGCCGTGTTCCCCGCCGGCATCATTCAGCAACGACGGGCTCAGGATGATGTTCTGGGCCCGGTGGTGGCCGAGTCGGCACTCTCGATCCTTCGCTCGAAAGTGTCGCAGGATGATTTCGGTTCCTTCGAGGAGTTCGGAGTGTTTCAGCCGCAGGTGCAGGAGTGGACCGATTCCGGTATCAGTCCGACGCTTCGCAATCTCGATCTGCTTGATGCCTCCACCCAGTTCGGCGACTGGCCATGGCTTCGTCCCTCCATGTGCGTCTTCCCTGCGACCGGGCCGCCGTTGCCGGCGGTCGTTCAGACGTCCTACGGGGACATCGATGTCTTCTCGTCAAGGTACGTCCGATCATCCAGCAGCAATCCAGGAAGCGGCTCGAACGACTGGCCGTCATCGTCGACCACCACGGAATTCGTGGTGGACGGGAATCCGCTTGCGGGTCCCCAGCTGGGCTCTGATGCCGGTGCGTTTCTGTACGGCATCCCGTTCAATCGTCGGCGGTTTGGATTCGCCGAATCCGAAGTGGAACCCCGCATCACGATCACTCAGGAAGAACGCTGCTGGCCGGCGGGAACCGGTTTCGAAACGGTCGCCGCCGTCCAAGGAGGTCCGGATCAGTTCCCCGCGAAACCGCAGTACGTCTGGGACTGCATGTTCCGTCGGTTCCAGGGTCGGGTGCAGGTCGCCATCTTCGTCTACCGGGTCATCGGAAGTGGTGGCGAGACGTATCGCGCCACCGGATCGGGTTTCAATTTCACCAACCCGCCATTGCCGGCTCGATTGGACCTCCCCCTGCGTGGTGCCCTCGGGGGCTACGAACCGCTAACGCCCCAAGGCGACGCGGAATACGGACCGGCGTTCGTACCGGGCACCAGGCCATCGTTGGCGGACAGCGATGTGGTTCTCGACCCGGTCTGGGACGGTTGGCAGTCGCCGGGCCAATGGCTTCTCGATCCGAGTGGTCGAATCCATCGAGTGGTGCAGGGACGACGAACCGGTTCCCAAGGACCGGTTCGCCTGGCCCGTCCGATCCCCACTCAAGGAGCCTCTTCGTCGATCGTGAGTCCCAGTCTGGTCGTCGGCCAGGACGACTGGGTGGAGAAGGCCTCGGAAGTTCGGTCGATCTGGTTTGTTCCACCCGCGGACCGTCGTGGCGTGAGTCTTGAACCCGTGTACGTCACCGTGAGGGAGATCTGACTTTGAAGAGGCGTCACGAACAATCGTATTTCGGTCGAAGCATCGAGGGTTTCACGCTCACGGAGCTGATGGTGGCGGTCGTCGTGCTGCTGGTCATCATCCTCGCGGTCGGCCGGATCTTCGGTACCGCCAGCACCGTGGTCGCCAACGGAGAGGGGAATGCGTCGATTCTCCAGGAGGCGGCCGCCCTCGAAGGGTTGGTCCGCTCGGATCTCGATCAGATCTCCGGCGAGGGCGTGATGCTGGTTCAGTGCGTCGCGGTTCGCAACGATGTCATGTCGGACTTCGGAGCCCCGGAGCGTCTGCTCGATCCCACGTTCGCGAGCGATCACTGGTTCCGCTGCGATCAGATGATGTTTCTCTCCGAGGATCTGACGATCAGCCGGCAGACTCGCGGAATGAGCTCGTACGTCGAAACGGCCAGCGGTCTTTACAGTGGCGAGGCGCCGACCCCGCAGTCGACCGGGTCGATCATCTACTACGGTCACGGATTCCAACTGCCCTACGCCCCGGTCTCGCCGGATCCGCTTGACGTGGTCCAGCCCGTGGCGGGTAACGGGATCTATCTGCAGCCCTGGTGGCGGCCTGCCTTTGGAACTCAGGCTGATCTGGTTCGCTGGCCCAGCGGGAACTCGGCCGGTGGGGTCAACGTGGAGCAACCGGCCCCTGCGCAGTGGGCGATGGGGCGGCAGGAACTCTTGATGGCCGATGACGGGGATGACAACACCGGGCATTACCTTTCGAATCCGAACACGATGGCCCCGAATGCGGCAAGGCGTCTGGAAGTCGAAGAAAACGGGAACATACGATTCCTGGACTCGTCGGCTCGAGATTCGAGGGTCGACGTGGTTTCCACCGACGCGTCGCAGTTTCGAGACTTCATCCGCGAGCTCGGGTTGGATCCGGCCCAAGCCGGTTCGAGGCTCGCGAATCTTCTCTTCAACTATCGACCACGAACCGAGAAGCGGCCAGCGTCCTTGACGCGGGAGGACGCGCTCCTCACCGCGAACACCCTGCTGGGGAACTGCTCTTCCTTCTCGATCGACTGGACCTGGGCCGATGGCACCGGGCGTGAACTCGACATCGATCCGGCGACCGGAATCCAGGGCACGATGCGAGGTTTCTCGACCCGAGGTGGAGACCGTCCGGCGGTGGGCCGCGAAACGAATGGGCCGATCAGTGACGTGGATGCACTCACGCCGTGGTTCGGACTGGACACCGGGAATTCGTCTCGAGGCGTCGGTCGAGCCTTTGATCTGAGCCGGCCCGATCGCCTGCACCCGCCTCTGAGTTACGACGACGGGAACATCTTCCAGGGCGGACCTCCCAATCTTCCAGCAAACACTTCCGGTCTCGAGCCGCTCATGACCATGCTCCCTCGGATCGCGCAGTGCATCGAAGGCAGCGGCGACTACGTCGACGGATATGGATCCAACAAGATTCGTCGTTACCACGCCTACTTCGGCCTCAACGGTGATCGGCCGTTCGTTCGCGAATCGGACGGTCGACCGATCGTGCTGGCCAACAACAACGGTTCCTGGCCGATCCTCCGCGGGGATTACACCCCGTGGCCGTCGGCCGTGCGAATCACCGCCACGATTCACGATTCCAAGGGTGCGATCGAAGGTGGGCGGACCATTCAGTTCACGATTCCACTGCCGCGACGGGTGCAGGATCTTCCGGAGGATGCGTCATGAGTCGAGTCCGAAACCACTACCGACGTCAGGCCAGGCAGGCCCGTGGAAACACGCTGGTCCTCGTGACCGCGATTCTGGTGCTGCTGGTGATCATCGCCACCGCGTACATCTCTCGCGCCCAGGGGGGCCGGGTCATCGCCGCCGCCCAGCGGAAGGCGGTCGACCGGGAGGATCGATCTCATCTGGTGGCGGGCGTCATTTCACGCGACATCGCCAAGGGGCTTTTTCCCGCCCTGGTCGACCAGTCCGATCCGGGGCTGAACTCCCTGTCGGGTGTCGCGAGTTCCGCCGGCCCCCGGCTTCAAGTCAATGAGTGGTCGATCAACTACGGGATCGATCTCGACGGGAATGGGAGTCCGGATCAGATTCCGGTTGACATCGCCCGCTACGGAGTCGACCCGCAGGGTCAGGTGGATGCCAATGGGGTTTTTAGACCGTTCTTTCCGTACAACCACGCGCCTTACGCCACTCGGGCGTGGACGAACTGGCCGGATTCCGGACTGAACGACATCCAGATCGCCTTCCCCTTCGGTGCGGGGGCTCCGGCCGGCGGGCTTCTGCCCGGAGACGACAATCCAATCGGTAACCCGGGATTCGGTGATTCTCGTTGGCTTCGCTCGTCCGAGCCGGAACGTCGGTACGACGGCGGTGTGGCCACTGGGTTCACCCACTGGCGTCACCTCTCCTGGCCCGCGAGCGCAGAGAACGGCTGGCGAGTTTGCCCCGACATCTCCGACATCGATGCGAACACCATCACCGCCACGGCGTCGACTCAGCTCGGCCCGGGGCAGGACTATCTGGACCTCGGGGTTCCAGTGGCCCTGCAGACACCCTACGAGCAGTGGCTGCCATTCCTGATCCCCGCTGGTTTCGACACCGCAGAGGAATTCAGCGAGCGAAGAAACGCCTGGTTCAGTCCCCCGGCCGACTATTTCAGGGCGTTGACGAATCCGCAACAGGCACTCCCGAACTTCCTTCGGCTGAACGACTACGGTCCGCGGCAAGATGCTTTTTCACAGCTGGCCCTGAACGTCAGGCCACCGCGGGCCGAGATCGAGCGAACCTTGACCGATACCGATGGTGACGGCTTCACCGACTCGTTCTGGTTCGTGGTTCCAGGGACCAGTGAGGATGGCGTGCGGCAGGTGGTCGGCGTTTCCGTGGTCGACAACGGATCCCGAGTCGACCTTCAGACCGCGACCCGCTTCGATCGATGGAGCACCGCGGGGCACACGCCGGCGGACGTCGCGCTCGCGAGTCGACTCGTACTCCCCGGGGAGATCGGGTCCGGGTCGCTCAATCCAGAGATGGATGAGAACGACACGATGGTCGGACTGTTTGCGGACCCCCAGAACATCTGGCCCGCCATCCCGACCAGTTCGCATGGTGATCTCACCGGCCACGCATCGAATTGGAACTTCGACTACCTCCAAGGCGAGACGTTCTTTCCCTTTCGCTACGGCAGGCTCGACACGAGTGGGGTGCAGACCGGTTGGGATCCGAGGCTCTTCGGCGATACCGGCAGCAGCGACATCAACTCCCCGACCTGGCTCCGGCAGACCGGTGTACTCGCCCTCGAAGAAGCGAACTTCGAGGCTCCATTCCAATCCGTCCTGGTCGCGGCCCCGGGTATCAGCACTCGGAGTCAGGCCCGCGCTGATCGAGTTCGATACTTCAACCGCCGTCAGGATGGAGGCGGTTTCTTCGCCCGGATTGATTTCGGCAACGCTGGAAACCCGAACGATGATTCCTTGGCGGTCGGACTGGCACCTACCAGGGGGTTCGCCTCGGCGGACGAACTGGAATTGAGGATGTTCGAGGCCTCCAACTACGGGCCCGTCGTGAGTTCGCTCGAACGCACGATCAATCGACCGTTTTCGCTGGGTACCAACATCTTCCGATCGACGTTGCAGCGATCCGAGTCGGTCGAGAATTATCTCGGCGTGGAAGACCGCGACGACATCGACGACTGGCGAGAAGGGACCCCTCCGGGACGGAAGAATCCGTTCGTAGGACCAACCTACGGACTCATCAACGGTGACCCCAGATCCGGCGATCAACTCGATGCCAGCGAGCTTCTTCGCGATGTCCGGCACCGATCGACCACGATCTCGGGAACCCGGAATGATCTTCGGCCGCTGTCCCTGACCCCGAGCCCGTACTTCAATCCATTCCTTCCCCGCCTTGCGTTCGGACGACTCGCCGACTCCGCGGCGCCGTTTGACATCAAGTTGGAGATGGCTCGGGCGGACTACGAGGCGTCGCGCCGAAAGCTGGACCTCCGCGGAGCGCTCGATGCTCGCGTGACGGATTATGAAACTCGGCTCTATGCGGGTGATTCCAACGATCCGAACGATGCATTCTTCCGCGGGCCGTTTCGAATCGGTGGCCTTGGCCTTGGGGAGTATTACTCACCGGAGACGCTGGGCCCGGGACTCGGCCGGACGCTTGAGTTGGATCGGGCTTTCCGCTTCCGATGGTCGCTTCAGGATCTGCTCGACCAGTCGATGGCGGGGTTCACCGATGCTGGAACCGATCGGTATCACCAGAGCTACTTCGGCTCGAACTTCCAGAACGAACCGTTCAATCTTCTGGCGTATCAGAAGTCCAAACTGGCGGCAGCAAGTTGGGCGGCCAACATCGATTCGATGCGGGATCGTCGGCTGCGACCGGTCATCGCCCACGATTACACCGCCGGCACGCCGGCGGAGGGGACGATCCTGGTGGATGCCCCCATCTATCCGGAATTCGCGCCGCGTCTGTCGCCGCAAGACAACGCCGGCATGCCGAACGATCTCCGGAATCTGGTCTTTCCCGGGCTTGAGAAGCAACCGTTCATCATGGAGTCGTACTTCTCGATGGTCTATCCCCGAGGGAAGATGACCGATGAAGATGTCGACAAGCTCAAGGACGATGGATACGAACAGTTCTGCGAGACGAACAACCTGCCCGCTCCGCAGTTCGATTCCGACACCTGGCGATCGAAGATCCCGCCGGGATTCGATGGGAGTGGCGAACACTGGGTGGACCGTCGGAAGAAGCCGGCCGTCATCTTCGCGGTGCAACTGGCGAATCCCTTCGACGCGCCGGTGCCGTTGCACGACATCTTCATCCGCATCGGGGAGACCGGTCGGGAGGGTTCGACCAACAACGAGACCATCACACGGACCCTCAACTTTGGAAAGCTTCCGTCTCCGCATCCTCGGATCAAGGCGGACGGTCGATCGTTCCCGTTCTACACCCCCGACGAGTTGTACCTGGGCCCTACGAAGCCCGACGCGCCGCGAACCGCGATCGTCTTCGGGGTGATTCCTCCCGCGGAGATCGACGACCTCGGAAGTGAATTCGAATCGGAGTTCGGCATCCCGTACTCGGAGTTCCATGCCAAGTGGCGGGACTTCCTCGATATCGAGCCCGGCGCCCTGTTCGGCTGGGATCCCAGTCTCGAGCCATTCAGGCACGAGACGATCGTGGTGGACGCGTCACCCAAGACGTACATCCTGACCTCTCCCGAGACGGGCGACGAATTCACGCCGCCCATCCAGCCGTTGCTCAACCTTGATGCGGACGACTGGTTCACGAATCTCGATCAATCGGTGGAGCTCTACCGGTACACGCTGAATCCGAACACCTACGACCCCAACGTCGCACCCTTCCAGAACGAAGGACGTCTGTACTGCATCGATCGACTCGATAATGATCAGACGGGCGATGAAATCGATTTCAAGGATGACATGGAAGCACTCGGCGAATCGCCGGACTTCCAGCCGCCCGAGCCCGGATTCGTCTTCGAGCGTTTGAATCCCGGCCGAAACAAGTGGGCCGGAATTCGTCTGGCGTCCGACGATGCCTTCGTCAATTACGTCCGGGCCGCGCGAGCGTGGGGCTGGGATGCGAATCGCAATGGCATCTACGACATGTCGGAGAACAATCCGCGATTCGTCTACTCGATCCTGCCCGGCGACGACTTCAGCCAGAACTCGGAGACCGCGTTGGAAGAATCCGGGGTGGAACGGGAAGTCAAGGGCCGCGCGATTCTCTGGAGCGACGATCCGGATGGGAACAGTCCCGGAGGTCGACCTTGGATCGTCCGGAACTATCTTTCGCCCCTGGCCTTGAACTTCAATGCGGCGGCTGGACCATTCGTGGCGGACTTCTTCGTGATCCGCGGCAAGCCGGTCAATCTGAGCACCGCCACGGCGGTGATCGGAACTCCCGGAGTCCAGCCCGTGTCGGTCGACTACGACGCTGGCTTCCCGGTCGTGAATGACGGGGGATTCCGAGAGAATTCACTCGCTCCCTGGCCCGGCCGTCCAGCGGCACTGGTTCAGAACTGGATATTGATGGACAAAGGTCAGAAGCCCGAGGAACTCGCGAACGGAAGTCGTGGAAACCAGGGGGCCGAAAATTACGACCGAATCTGGCTGGAGCGCGAATGCTGGGCGATGCCGTTGCAGATGCTCCAGAAGGACGACGATATCGAGCAGGTGGGCGAGGTCCTGAATGCCTTCATCTGGGGTCACGCGGTCAACGGAGTGCAGGATCAGATCCTTTCGATTCGAGGTTTCGAGACGGTGAGTACGTTCTCGGAAATCATGGCTTCCAACCGGTCGGACGATCTCTTCCCCGTGCGGTTGAATGACGAGAACGACACCAAGGGATACCCCGAAGTTCGAAACGCCCGGATCAATCGGTACCGGGCGGACCCCGGGGCTCTGACGGATCCGGTCAATGGTGCGGTCAACGCCTTCCGCCCGAATACGCAGGTCCTGGAGGTTGCCGCGGTCGGGGCGCCGTGGACACCAAAGCTGCCCGCGGGACTCGGATTCCTCGATGGTCTGGTCTGTGACGGGCCGGGTTCGAATTATCGCCTCGATGTGTTCAATGACGCCGTGGACCCCGCCGACGTCCTGTACGAGAAGGATCAGCGTTTCGGGAATGCCGCCGGCTTCTCCGGTCAGGGCACCCCGGGTCTGATCAATCTCAACACGGCGAGCCCGGAAGTGATGCGGACGCTCCCGCATATGAGTCGACTGGTGATCAATGATTTCTACGATGAGTTCAACACCGCTGAGCTCTGGACCCGGACGGTGCGGGCGAATGGGATCACCAAGGGTGACGTGAATTCATCGCTCGCCAACGGACGAATGCTGCCGAAAACCACTGCCAATCGCAATTCGAACTTCATTCGAGTTCCCGAGTCGATCGCTCGCTATCGGGACGGGGCGACGTGGGCGACTCGACTCAACGAGTTCACGACGCCTGAAATCACCCAAGCGGATGACCGATGGTTCCTGCCGTTCTTCCTCGATCGAGGGACGTTTTCCGAGGGCAACGCATCTCAATCCATGGCGGACTGGGTACCGCAGTATCCCGAGCTGAATGGCAACGTCGGGTACTTCCCCGGGATGAGAAGAACCAGTGGGATCGAGTCGATCGGGGAGTTGCTGCTGGTGGACCGCGGCGGAAACCCAGTTAATGATCAAGTGCGAGATACCTGGCTCGGAGCTTCTTCGGGCATCAGTGCGGCGGCCGGAAACTTCGGATCCCTGAGTGGGCAACTCGGACTCGAGACGTTCGATGGTGAATTCAACGTCGGACAGGCGGGGGTTCCCGCCGCCTTCGATCTACTTCGCCTTGGCTGGTCCGAAGGGCTGCAGCTGGATGCACGGCTCTCGGTGGACCGCCAGCCGGTTCAATGGACGATGTACGAAGAAGGTGACCCCGGCACACCCCAAGTCCAGGAACTGCCTGATGTGGTGGCGGGTGATGCCGAGGAAGTCAACATGCTGTTTGCCGGCATTTCGAATCTCGTCTCGGTTCGAAGCGACACCTTCAGCGTTCATCTGAAGATTCGGTCGTTCAAGCAGAATCCGGTGAGTGGCGTGTGGAACGCCACGGATCCGGCGTTCATCGTCGATGATTCGAGATATCTGATGGTGGTCGACCGGTCCAGGTGTGACCGACCCGGTGATGAGCCGGAGATCAAGCTTTTCAGCAAACTCCCCAACTGACTTCGGTCGGAGCCCGGGCATCCGAGGCTCCGTCCAGTGCGACATTCCGTTCCAACCACACCCGCGTCCTCGCCACGCTCGTCCAGCGCTTTGGGGGACGCGGGCTTTTGCGCCGAAATCGGCGGTCGTCGGGACGGTCGTAGACCGGGTCGGAGGGTGGAAAACTCCGATGATGCGGTTTGGGCGGCCCGGAGTGATGCTTTCCGGACGCTGGAGCGTGGAAACTCGTCGGACGAGGCTCTCTGCGGTGGCCCGGAGGTGATGCCGGGTCATGATGAACCGTGGAGGATTCGGCTGCGTATCGAAGGCCGAAAAGTCTTTCCGATCGGGTGGTTCGTCGGCGGTGTCGGCGATGAGCCCGCTAGGATCATGAATCGCCCTCTTCGAGTCGTCGAAGGGGGATTGGATCGGTCCGGCCGGGCCGTTCAAATGCGTGGAACGTACGGCGATCCGATCGTGGGTCGTCCGGAGAATCGAACCAGATGAAGAGCAGCCTCAATTCGCTTCGTCAGCTCGCAGTGGTCACTCTGGGGCTGGTCACGGCCGTGGGTGCGAGCTTCGCGGTCGCCACCGAGCCCGCGCCCCCGAAGCGTGGTACGAACGTCCGGGAGGCACCCGCGGTGAAGACGTCGGCCGTGCGTACCGCGCGGCCAGCATCCACGGCTGCACCCACGCCGGCACCCGCGGCGGTGGTCCCGGTGACGGAACCGCTGGCGCTCTCGTTGGTACCGGCCTCGGACGGCGACATCCGCTTCAATCCCACACTGGCCCGGAATCTGACGGTCGGCGACGTGATCGCGATCGGAACCGGAATCGGGGTCACCGAACGGTACGAGATTCTGGATGCTCGACGGGAGCGAGGGCAGGACCGCTGGTGGCGGCTCGTTTCTCTGGATCACGCCGATGGCGTCGGAACCCTGGCCAGCCGCGGCGACATGTTTGCGGGTTGGTTGCAGTCACCGGCGTTCGGCGATGCGTTTGAATGGACGCTCGAGCCGATGGGCCGAGGTCGGATGCGTCCGACGGCCAAGGCATCGGACATGCCGGGTTGCGGCGGTACGTTGACCATGCCCGACGGCCCCGACGTCGAAACGGTTCGCGATGCCGGAATCTTCGGGCCTCAGCCGCCCGAGGCCCCCGCGGAGAACCTGGCCCGATTCGGTGACGAGGACGAACTCGAGTGCGCGAGCTGTGCCGCCAGCATCGCCGACCTCGCATTCTTCTACACCCCACCGGTTCTCGCTGAAGTCGAGGCGGCACTGATCGGGGAAGGGGAGGATCCCGATGACGCACCATTGGTGATCGCCACGAAGTGCGTCCTGGAGTGCGCCAACACCACGCAGGCGATGGAGAACTCCGATCTCGCGTTCGGGGTCCGAGCCGTTCTGGTCGCCCCCGTTGACTGGGAGAACGAGGACAGTGGCGAGATCCTGAGTCTGTTCGCGGGCGTTGATGACGGCGTGATGGACGAAATCCACCTCATTCGCGCCGACGTCGGAGCCGACGCCTGCTCCCTGATCACCAACTCCAGCGGGGGTGGCGGTTATTGCGGTGTCGCCTATCTCGGGACCGGTGATTCCCCGGGGTCGGCCTTCAACAATCTGCTCTGGGGCTGTATGGGATACACGCTGCTGGCCCATGAATTCGGCCACAACATCGGGTGCTGCCATGCGGCCGGTGATGGAGGGGGCTGCGGAGAGCCGACGGATTGCGTGCCCTGGGAACCAACGGTCTTCGAATGCTGTCGCCCGGATGAAACCGGCCCGGCCTCCGAAGCACCGAGTTGGAACCATGGGTGGCGATGGATCAATGAAGTCCAGTTCCCCGCTTGTCGTCGCACGCTGATGGCGTACGGACCGGGAGCCGTCTCCTTGAACTACTCCAACCCCGAGGTTCAACTGGCCGGAGTCGCGACCGGCAGTCCGGAAGATGATCCGGGTAATCGATGGGCGGACAACGCCAGCGTCATCCGCCAGACGATGCCCGGCACCGTCGCGTATTTCTGCGAGGTCCCCGAGCAGGTCACGACCTCCGGACGTCTCGTGGCGTCGAGCCTCGGTGCGTTCGATGGTTTCGGAGGTTCGATCACCACCGACGGAGTCCGGATGTTCACCGGTGCGAGCCGGCACGATGCCCTCGGAGAGAATGCGGGCGCGGTCTACGGATTCGTCGATGCCGTCGACGACGTCCCCGATGTCGGTTGGTTCCAGGACGCCAAATTCTCACCCTCCGACCTCGAGGAGGGCGATCGCTTCGGAGAAAGCGTGTCGGCGTGGGAGGACATGCTGGTCATCGGGGCGCCGTATTCACCGAGAATCGTGACCGAGATCAACGACGAAGGCGAGGAAGAGGTGGTCGAGACGATCCCGCTCGCAGGTCGGGCGGAGATCTGGGTGAATCAGGGTGGAGGTTATTGCCGGGTTCAGGTCCTGCAACCGGACACGCTTCTGGGCAATGACTTCTTCGGTTCCGCGGTCGCAGTGGCCGGCGATCTGGTGGCGGTCGGAGCTCCGCTCCAGGAGACGGCGACCGGAGAGATCGATTCGGGCATGGTCTACGTGTATCAGCGGACTTCGACTACGACTTTCGAACTCCTTGAAATCTTCGAAGGAGTCGAGGCAGGCGATCGATTCGGCTCGACGCTGGCCTTGTCGGTGCTTCCAGACAGTCTTGCCCAGGGGTTGCTGGTCGGTGCTCCATTCAGTGGCGGTGAACTCGGTTCGGTGGCCCCGTATGCGTTCTTCCGGAGTGAAGACGTCTTCGTGGTGTCAGCGGGTCCCGTGGTGAACGGCATCTACTCCGGCGGTCGGTTCGGCGCGGCCCTGGCCATCTACGAGGACAAGGCCGTGATCGGCGCTCCACTGGCTCGTGGCACGTTGGGCGCGGCCGGCGCGTATCGATTTGTAGCCGACGAGCTGGTCCAAGTGGAGGTTCTGGCAACCCCCGGACTCGAGCTCGGAGACAACTTCGGCGCCTCGGTCGCCTGCAGCGGAACCAGGATCGCGGTCGGTATTCCGGGGCGTGATCGCATGAGCCCCGTCGATCCGGATGAGGTCCTGCTCGAGAACGTCGGTGCGGTGGCGGTCTTCGGCCTGATCGACGACGACGACTGGTCCGCGATCGAGTTCATCGGTTCGCCCCAGGATCTTCGTGCGGGTGACGAGTTCGGCGGCTCGGTGGCGATCGTCGGAAGCCAGCTCTTTGCGGGCGCGCCGGATGCGGATGACGCCGGAATCCTTTCCGGCGTGGTCTACGCGTTGTTCATTCGTCCCTTCACGGACTGCAATGAGAACGGCATCGATGACTCGGTCGATATCTTTCTCGGCAACTCCACCGACCTGGATGGTGATGGCGTTCCCGATGATTGCCTTTCGGCCAACTGTGATGCGGATTTCAACGGAGACGAATTGATCGACGGCGCCGATCTGGGGATTCTGTTCGTGAGTTGGGGACCGTGTCAGTCAGGTTCGCCCGACGAACCGTGCCTTGGTGACCTCAACGGTGACGCGGTGGTCGATGGTGCGGACTTTGGAATCTTCTTCCTTTCCTGGGGCGCTTCCTGCCCTCCGGATACGCCTTGAGCGATCGCGAGGGCGGTTCGGGCGGGCCCGTCCTTCCCGGATCCGGCTCTTGGCGATAGCCTCGAGCCATGTTTCACGAGTCCCAGCACTGGTATGACCTCGTCTACGACGCCCAGGGCAAGGACTACGTGGACGAGTCTCGACAGCTTCAGAGAATCTTCGCCGGGCACGGTCTCTCGCCCGAAACGATGGGGAGGCGGCCCCGCTGGTTGGATGTCGCCTGTGGCACCGGTCGTCATCTCGCGCACCTGCCCGAGTTCGATCGAGTCGGAATCGATCTGGATCCCGCGATGCTCGAGGTCGCGGCAGCACGGTGTCCATGCGTGCCGTTCGAGGTCGGCGACATGAGGTCGTTGAAACGAACTCGCGGGGCCACGATTCCCGCCAGTGATGCCGACGGACGTTTCGACGTCGTGACCTGTCTGTTCTCCGCCATCGCCTACATGCGGGATCTCGAAGAACTCGAGCTGGCGATCGGGGAAATGGCGGATCGGGTCGCCGATGGCGGACTCCTGGTGGTGGAGCCTTTTCTCACGCCCGAGGTCGTGGTCGCCGGCCGTCCTGCGATGAACGTGATCGACTCGGAGGACCTGAAACTGGTTCGCATGGACGTGCCGCGAATCGATGGGCGACGGCTTCAACTGGAGTTTCACTACCTTTCGGCCACGGTCGATGGCGTGGAGCATCGGGTCGAGCCGCATCTGATCAGCATCTTCAGCGTGGAAGAGATCGGCGAAGCATTTCGACGCGCCGGGCTCGCGTGGCACCACGATTCCGCGGGCCTGTCGGCGCGGGGATTGCATCTGGGAACCACGGGGCCGGTGGTTCCGTGAATTTGGCCATGTGGACTCGGGGGGCGGTCGAGTCGGCGGATACGAATCGTCTTTCGGCGATCAGCTTCGGTCCATGCCCGATTGAGGCCCGATTGAGGCTCGATTCGAGCCCGTTCATGGCCTGTTCGTCCCTCGGAATCAGCCCTCGGTGATGTGGGACTGCAAGGTCGAGGCGATCTTCAATTCAAGCGTCTTTTCCGAGTAGGGGCCGATGGTGCCGTTGTCAACCAGTTCTTTCCTCAGGTCTTCCGGTCGTTTTCCGAGTCGGGCGGCTTCGAATCGAATGGTCTTGAGCAGATCCTCCTCCGAGGTCCGCACCTTGAGATGTTGGGCCAGCATCTTCACCAGGATTTGCCGCCCGAAAACCCTGTGGGCATCGGCTTTCATGGAAGGCCACGCTTTTTGAACGGCCTTCTTCGTGGCCTCTTCATCGAGGCCCTTCGCTCGGAGTTTTTCGAGCAGGGGCGGGAGCCTCTTCTTCTTCGTCATCTCTTCGATGGCGAAGTCGGGCAACTCGATTGGAACCATCTTCTGCAGTTGAGGCAGGAACTGCTCGAAGATGGTCTTGTTCTGCTCGTCGGCGAGTCGTTGCTTCAACGCGAATCGAATCTGGGTCTTGAGGATCTCGACGTTGGGTGAACCGTATTGTGCCGCCACGAACTCCTCGGTCGCGGGGGAGACCCGCGTCGCCGACGTGATCCTGATGTCGACCTCGAGTGGCTGTCCCTGCAGTTCGGGGTCGAAGAGATTCGTCGGGAGGCTGGAAGTGAAACGGACGTTCTCTTCCGCGTGGTGGCCGTGCAGGGATTCTCCGCCGGGGAGCAGGACTCCTCCGGTGTTCAGGAACCCGTCTCGATCGGGAATCCGGAGGGTGATTCCCGAGACTTCGATGGCCGGCTTTTCATGGCCTGGAATCCGGGCGAGCACATCTGCCACGATCTCATCTCCGGCCTTGAGCGGGCCTTCCAGTGGGGTCCGCGTTCCGGCGTCCAGACGCTGGTCCAACATCTCCTGCTCGACCAGGGCGTCGGTGACTTCGATCGAGTCCTCTCGGATCTTGATCGCGGAGAAATCCGGCCACTGGGGCTGGGCGAACCCGTCCACGTCGAAACTTCCGCAGAATGGTTTCTCCGGATGGAGAATCGGACTTTCCGTTTCCGGGGTGAGGGTTCGGTGGATGTAGGAAGTCCGACCGATCCGGTCGAGACCTTCATCCACCAACACGCTCACCAACAGGGTCGCCACTTCCTGGGGATGGATGTCCGGCTTCACCCCGCGGAGCTGTCGGCCGAATCGTTTCACTTGTTCCGCCGGCACTTCGGCTTCCATTCTCCAGTGGTTGGGATGGATTTCCGAGCTGGTCAGGATGATCTCTCCGTGGTCGAAATTCGGTGAATCATCAGCGGATCCGGCGGCGTCGTTCATGGAGTTCCTCGGGTTCTGGCAGATTCTCTGGCCGAGAATCACGGTAGAAAGACGATAACCTAAAGACTATGAAAACGCCTGATCCCGTCGACGAAGAAATCGCTCGCATTCGAGAGCTGGTTCGGAATAACTTGAGGAATCTCGCGGAGGAGCGGCTGGGCTCGCTGCAGGAATCCCATCCGGATGATCCAAGGCTTCGGCGACTACAGGCCGACGCGTTCTTCGAGTGGGGGGACAATGTTTCTGCGTACCGGATCATGCTGGAATTGTTGGAGTCCACGCCGCACGATGTCCCGTTACTGATTCAGGCGATGACTTGCAGTGTGGCGCTGGGAGATGCAGATCAGGTTCGTCGACTTGGAAACGAACTGTTCACGCTCCAACCCGGTCGCTCGGGATTGCTGGCCAAGATAACGCAGAGTCTGGAGCGGATCGGGGACGTCGACGAAGCGGAAAAGTATCTAGGCCTGCTTCTGAGTTCCCCCGAGACGCATGAAACCAGACCCGCCGTTCGGGGCTACTTGCAGGCGAGGCTTCTGGCGGCGAGAAAAGACATCGAAGGTGCCGCCAGTCTTCTCTCGGATCTCGTGGATCCGATCGAGGCGAAGAGCCTTCCGGAAAAGGACGCTCCCCAGTTCCGAGAGTCGCTGTTCCTTCTGGCCAAGTATCGGGATCGGCTCGGAGATTACGACGGTGCCTGGGCGGCGGCCACCAAGGCCCACGAGGACGACGGTCAGGTCTGGGACATCGATCAGTACGAACAGGTGCTCGCGGACACCCGGGCGGTGTTCACCAAGGAAATGGCACCGCAGCTCGCGCACGCCGACGAAGTCAGCAGTGAACCGCTGGTCATCCTCGGGAATCCCCGCAGCGGGACGACATTGCTCGACACCATCCTCGGGATGCATCCGCAGGTCGCCATGGGGGGGGAACTCTCGGCCAGCAGTTTCGTCCAGGTCGCGGTCCCCCGGCTCACCGATTCATTCCTGCCGTTCCCGACCAGCATGGTGGATCTGCGGGTGTCCGACGCCAACGCGCTGGGCCGCATCTACGAAAACCAGACCCAGGGCCTGGGGAATGGCCGGCGGTATCTCTCGAACAAGTCGCTGGGCATGCACCTGCAGCTGGGAATGATGTCGCTTGCGTTGCCGAAGATGCGGGTGGTCAACCTGTTCCGGAACGCCTTGGACAACTGCGTGTCGTGCTACACCATGAATCTGCTGTCCAGCGGCCATGGCTACACGAATTCGCTGGAGACCCTCGGCCGGACCTGGATCGCTCGACACCAGATGCAGAAGTACTGGCCGGAGGTGCTCGAGGTCCCGATGATCGAGATGCACTACGAAGACATGGTCGCTGATCAGGAACATCAGACCCGCCGATTACTCGAGTTCCTCGATGTCGCCTTCGACAAGGCGTGCCTGGAATTCCACGAATCGAGCAGGTTGGCCTCGACGCTCAGTTACGAGCAGGTCCAGCAGAAGATGTACACGACGTCCAAGGGACGCTGGCGAAACTACGAGAAGCACCTGGGGCCGTTGATCGACCGCCTTGAACCGTACCTCTGAGTTCCGTCGGGAGTTCCGTCCGGGACGTTCGGCAGTTCGTGCTCGACAGTTTGGCATCTCGACCGCTCGACAAAAAGACCACCGACCGGTCCCGAGGGACCGGTCGGTGGGTTTTTACGCGTCGTGCAGTCACGAAGCTTGCAGGAGTCCGAGGACTCAGGCTCGCTTGCGACGACCGGCGAGACCAGCGAGGCCGAGGAGGGCCAGGGCGCCGGGGGCCGGAACACCGGTGACAACGAAGTTGCCGGTGGCGGATGAACCGCTCGCGAAACCAATGCTGTAGGTTTCGGAGTTCTGGAGGTCGGTCGCCACGAAGGCGTCGGCTCCGGAGACACCGGCCCACGCCCAACCGTCGCCGTAGCTGTCGGTCAGGGTGATGTCCCAGGCGCCGGTGGCGTTGGTGAGACCGACGTCGTAGCGATAGCCCGAGGTGTAGGGGCTGGAGGCCAGCGGGTTCCAGAGGTTGAGCGACGCCGAGGCGATGACGCTACCACTGGAGAAGAGCACGAGGGCACTGCTAGACAGGAGGCCGCTGAAGGCGTCTCCGTTGTCATTGCTGGCATTCATGCCGTACTCGCCGGCCCAGTAATCGAGGTGAAGGGTGAGCTGAGCATCCTGCGCGAGGGCAGGGGCAGCAACGGCGGCGCCGGCGAAGCCAGCGGCGGAAAGGACGAAACGCTTGTCCATATCTGAGTCTCCTTACGGGAAGAGAACTTGTCCGACCCAACGGGAGGGTCGACGCCCGATGTCGAGCCAGTCGGGATTGACTGATCTTGGTCGGACAGGAACGGGAAGTCAGCGGGGAACAGTCGCGTGACTCTTCAGATCGTATCTGCTCCCACGAAGAATCCAACCCCGTAGGTCGTTATTTGCATGAAATTGGCACAAAGATTCGGAGGAGCCGTTTTTATCGGCGAATGTGACGGGTCCGCTCAGCCTTTCAGGAATTCTCGGTACCNCGCGGAGCGTCCAATGGCCTTGCCGTGGAGTGGGCGGCGTACCTGAGCCGCCGATGGGGTCATCACGGTCCGCTCCGAACGATGGAAATCAAGGCACTCCTGCGCTGGCGGAAGATCAAGGAAGTGGAGGATCCGTTCCGTTTCGGTGACCTGACTCTGGATCAGCCCCTCGTACGAGATGGAACAGACGCGATCGGGGAGGGTCTCGATCCAATGGTCGTGAGCCTGATCATGGATCTCGCGGGCGAGGTCGATGTCCTCGAGCTTCCACGCCCACGGAAGTTGAATCTGATGCAACCAGATGGAGAGTCGATTATCGGGGTGGGAACGTCGTATCCAGAGGAACTTCGATTCTGGAAGGATGGTGGCCATGAGCCCGACCATGGCATCCAGTCCCAATGCCTTGTTGGTCACTCGTCGGGAGCGGCCACCCATCGTGTCGAGCATGCATGAATACCGCTCGGCCGCCCGATCGAGCACCTCTGGTCCGGCCTGATCGAGCCACTTTGGAAATGGGGTTCGGAAGAGGTGTGAGAGATCTTCTGCGATCAGAAACGGGTCCGGTCGTTCCCCGACGCCATCGGCCTCGGGGTGGGCTGCGATGATCTGCTCCAGCAGTGACGTCCCACTGCGGGGCATGCCAACGATGAAGACGGGACGATCGGTGGTGGCCAACGTCGATCGCGCGATGGTGCTCCCCTGGGCGAACCGATCTTTCGAGAAGAACTCCTGAATCTCCTTTGCCGACCGTTTGAAGGCTTCCCGGTCGAAATGGCCGGCGCCCAGCTGGTTGGCCTCTCGGGCGGCCTCGAAAGCCGAGGCGTATTCTCCGGATTGGTCGAGAAGGCGGGCGAGTTCGAAGCCGGCCTCCACTCGGTCTCGGGGGGGGACATCGGCTCGGGCAAGGAGATCGCCGACACATCGTCGTGGCNAGATCGTCTTCCGCAAGTCGTCGGTGGAGTGCGACCTGCATCAGGACCAGTCGGGGTGAGTTTCCTTCGGTCTCGATCAGTTGATCGATATGGCGCTGAAGTTCCTCGGGATCCCCATCGCGGGAGAGTGATTTCGCGCGAAGGCCGAGCAGGTTATGCCTCAGGTTTGGATCCCCCTCGGTCCTGGTGGCATCGATGGTGGCGATCGCTTCGTCCGGTCGCCCCATCGAATAGAGAGCATGCACCTTCGCGAAGATCGACTCGGGATGATCCGGCATGGCGGCCAGAACGCGTTCGCTCGCGAGGAGCATCCCCGGGGCATCCTGGCGGGCCCCGCAGATTCGACCTTGAATCAGATGGACCCGGGGGTCGTCGGGGGTCATGGTCTTCGCCGATTCGATGGTCGCGGCGGCCTTCACGATTTCGCCTCGGCGAAGCAGCGAGAAAGCCTCCTCCACCAGGGGATTCGGATCGCTGGGAAGGCCTGGGGCCGAACTTGTGGGCAAGGTCATTGGTCGTGGTCCTCGTTCGGGTAGGCCTTGAGCACAGGCTCGATTCGCGCCTGATACGACCGCCAACGGCCGATCCCCTTGCGATTCAAAGGCCGATTCACCTGGTCATGACTCGGGGTCAGAACCGCGCGCTTCTGTTCGTGGAATCGGAGGCAGGCCGCATCGGATTCGAGCCCGAGAAAGGTGGTGATACGGTTGATCTGGGTTTCGGGGTCGTCGATCAGGGCTTCGTATCGAACGCTCAGCATCGGGATCGGAAGGGTCGACTCCCAATGATCCATCAGGCGACTGAAGGTCGCATGGGCACGAACGAGATCCGTGAGCCGGCTCGACCATGGATACTTCTTGAGGTTCAACGAGTGCTGATGAATCGAAAGGATGGTGTCTCGAGGATCTCGGTCGATTCGAATCACCCGGGCACCTGGCAGCAGGCCCGCCATTCGTCCGAGCACCCGTTCGAGACCCAGGGCCTTGTTGACGATTCGGTCTCGTCGAACACCGACTCGTTCCGGCATCGTCTGGTAGAGGGCCGCCTGGTGGTCGAGATCTTCGAGGGTCGGAAGGCCCCCGGGCCGTTGCTGTTCGAGGAATTCCAGGTTCTCGGAGAGAATGAATGGATCCTGTCGCTCACCGACCCCGCCGCCGCGCGGATGGCTTGCGATGATCTGTTCGAGCAGCGAGGTCCCGCTTCGGGGCAGACCGACCACGAACACCGGAGTTTCATTCACAACGGTCGAGCGGGGCTCCGAGGCCAGGGCCTCTCGATCCCAGCGTTCGATGATCTCATCGGCGCTTCGATCCCAGGCATCCGCGTCGAAGTCATGAGGGTGGATCGCGTTTCCGCGGGCGGCGGCATCGAATGCCGCATCGAAGTCACCCAGTCGATCGCAGGCCCGGGCAAGATGGAATGCGGCTTCGAATTCAAGTCGCGGTGGCAGGCCTTCACGTTCGAGAATGCGATCGAGACGGTGGCGGGCGGCTTCGGTATCGCCTTCGAGGAGCAGGATCTCGGTTGATTGCAGATCGGCGATCACCGCGGTGATGGGGTCGGTCGACAGGGTGGCGATGACCTCTCTTGCTTCGGCGAAGCGATAGGCCCGGACCAGAAGTTTCGAGTGCCACAAGGCGACCTGCCAGCGCTGCGGATGATCGGGGGGAAGTCTCATCTCCCGAATGGATTTGATTCCGTCGTCAAGTCGGCCCGACGTGAAGCACGCTCGGGCTCGCGCCAGGCGAAGATCGGGGCGGGCCGGTGTCAGAGCCAACTGGTCGCTGATCGCGTCGATGAGCCGAACGGGATCTTCGCGCAACTGGGCAAGGCGAAGCCGCAGGAAAATCACTTTCGGATCGTCGGGGTGCAGTCGTTCATATGCCGCGAAGAGAACGTCCGCGGCCACGTTTTGACGCTGCTCGAGGAGTCTTCGAACTTGGGCGAGCGATGGTCGATCGAGATCGACTTCGGGCGAGGATGGCGGGGGGGGATCTGGTTGCACCCGCGGATTGTGACCGATTCAAGGCCTGTTCGCCCGTGGGGCGGGTCGGACTTGCTGGCGGCATCCGGTCCGGGGTCGCAACGGCATCCTCGACCAAGCGCCTTCGAGGCGAAGCTCACCATCCGATGATGTTGACGGCGTCGTCCAGCCACCGTGGCTTTCCCTGAAAGCGGGATGAACCCCGGCATCAGGTGCATGGATGCCTCCGGTCCGAAAAGAGCCGAACGCCACATGCTGGCGGTCGAGTCACACGGGGTGGTCAGGTGCGGATTTCTCGTCTCGCACTCCGGACCAGGATCAGTCGTCCTGCGGGTTTCGCCCCAGCCGATGGACCGTGAAGTGGATGAACGATTCACGTTCTCCGGTGGCTTCAAAGGGAAGCCGCCAATCCAGATGCATCTGCATGGCTGGAGTCATCCCGGGGATCTCGAGGTGAAGTCTGCGGCGATCCGGGGACGTGGTGACCGCGGTGATTGGAAGGTCCGTGATTCCCGGTTCGCCCGTGACCAGATCCAACTGCGGTGAACCGTAGTCGCTTGACCAGCGGTAGTTCCAACCGGTCAGGGTGAACGCTTCGTCGAAATCGATCCGGGACTTCACCGGTTGATTGAATTCGAGCACCAGACCTCCCTCGACCGCTCGGACCGCCAGTGGGAGAGGTTCCTCGCTTCCAACTCGTCGAACCCGGTAGAAGCCACCGGGGTCGGTCTGATCCGATGACCATCCGAAGAGTCCGGTCAGGTAGAGGGAGCCATCCGTCGGATGGAAGCGGCCCCGCATGATGCCGGTCGGCACTTTGATCGGGAGAGGGACGAAGGCTCCTTGATGGACACCGTCCACCTCGTCTTCAAGAATGAGATAGACCTCTCCGGTTCCATAGGAGATGCCGAGCAAACGCCCGGCGAAATCCCCCCAGGTGGCTTGGGGCACTCGAACCTGTGCGGCCGGCGAACGATCGACCGTGGGATGGATCCAGAGGAGTGGGGGCTCGTAGGAATTCAAGGGCTCGCGGGCGAGGCGATTCCCGCTCCAGTTGTTGCCTTGGAAGCTTCCCGGTCGAATTCGATTGATCCGATTGGCGGGCATCCAGTGGCCTTCCTGATCCGATGACCAGGCCGTTCCGTCGGAGTCGATGGCCAGGCCGTTGGGGGCGCGAAAGCCACCGGCCACGATCGACGAGGAGGTTCCGTCGGGGGTGACCCGGATGAGGGTGCCGTGTCGAGGGGGGGCGGCCAGTTTCGCGTGCCGGGCCGCCTTGATGTAGTAGAGGTCGCCGCCGGGACCCACCTGAAGGCCGCTCGCCGGTTCGTGGAAATGTGGGCTGTTCATCGCGTCGACGTTGAACGCTTCGTATCGATCCGTCTCCCGGTCACCATCGACGTCGACGAGCCGGGTGATCTGGTCGCGTCCGACGACCAGGATCTCCTCGCCCCGGGTGACGAGTCCGAGGGGTTGGTTGAGTCCGGTGGCGATTCGTTGCCACCGGAGTTCGTCGAGTTCCGAGTCGAGACCGTCGACCCGCCAGACGTCGCCGTTCCAGGTGGTGATCGCCGCCGCTTTTCCGTGGTCCAGGAAATCGAAGTCCCCGAACCGCATCCAGGAGTCCCACGGATTCTCATCCGGCCAGCTGACTCGATCGATCAGGAAGGGGTTCTGTCGAGGCCTTGAAGAAGGCGTTCCACGCTCGGCCAGGAAACCGGACAGTCGAGAACGGGGGCCTTGCCAGGAACGCACGACACCGGTCACCGGTTGGGTCGACTCGTCGATGATCGCCTCGATCGTGTCCCCTTTGATCTCCAGCCGACCGCCGCCGTTGATTTCCAACGAGCGGGCCAGAATCAGGGGTTCGCCGCTTTCGGCCGCGACCGCGCGGATCTCCGTCCGGTCGAGGACGCGATCGTGGACTCGGAGTCCGTCGAGGTATCCGCTGAACCGTGACTCGGCGGGAAAGTCGGGGTTGGTGAAACCGACCACCATCGAGTTTTCCGGGGTGGTCGCCTCGGGCATGATGGCACCGACCGCGTCCGCCTGGCCGTCGACCCAGAGCGTGGCCTCGCCCGCTTCTGGATCGAGCGAGACCGCGACGTGATGCCAGCGACCATCCGCGACCGGGGTGTCGCCTTCGATCACTCCGACCCAGCCGACGTCCCAGGCGAGCCGACCATCGCGAATGAAGAACGTGACGCCATCGTGGCTCCAGTCTCCGTCCGGATCGGTTCGGGAGACGATGGTTCCATCCTTGGTCGTGTGGATCCACGCGGAGATCGTCAGCGGCGTCGAGGCGGGATCGACATCTTCGCCGCCGGTCCACACGGCCCGGGCGGTGCCGTCGAAATCCAGGGATCGTCCTCGGACGCCTCGACGCCAGGTGACGCCATCGAGTCGGAGATCCTTGCTCCCGTCGATCTCATTCAGCATCGCGTCCGACGGATCCTCGTCGAAGTTCCAGGCCGCGATCGCGAGCGGCGCCTCGGTCGCCACTTCTTCAAAGACCATGATCGCCTCGTCGATCGAGGGGGTCCTCGATGTGGCGAGCTGGCCGTCGAGGGTTCGCAATCGGGGCGTCATCCCGTCGGGGCTTCGGAAGCGTCGCTCCCCGCCCTCCATTCCGAATTCGATCGTTTTCATCGATTCTTCGTCGGAATCCGGATTGAAATCAACCGCGAGCTCGCCTCGAAGACCGATGGTTTCCGTCCAGCGGCGAGGACTTCCGGCCTGCCAGGCGGCCAGGAGATCTCCGCCGGGGCCGGCCGACGCCAACCGCTTCAGAAACGCCGGGAGCAGCGTCTCGTCGAGACTGGCGAAGACCACGCGGAATCGTCCGTCTCCGGAGCCCGTGGATGGAGGTTTGATCCGCGCAGTGATCCGTTCGGTTTCCGGGGCGTGGATTCCGGCGAGCGTGGCCTTGCCCGAGCCGCGAGCATTCACGTCCCGGTCCTCATCGACCCAGCCGATCGCACCCACGACTTCGCCGTCGCGCTCGATGACCAGGTGCGGTCGGCCAGCGGACGTCTCGACCGGCAGGACCTCGGCATCGATTCCAAAGAGGGTGAGGTCGAAGGGGGTGCCGACCTCGGTGGCCTCGATCTCCCGCGACCACACCAGGAGGTCGTCGCGGTCGTCGACCGACAGGCGTTCGAGAACCGTCGCCGCGCCCACCGAGTACCGCAGGATCACGCCTTCCTCTCCCGCCATCAGACCCGCGAACCGGCCGAGGCTTTTCGGCAGCGGTCCGAACGGCACCGGGCGGGGATCCTCGAAGTCGCTCCACCCGTCCCTCGATTTCACGTCGATGCCCGGTCCGGCCGGGTTCGTCCACGCCGGCTCGCCGTCGATTCGCGGCCAGATGCCGTGCGGGCCGTCGTAGACG
Organism: Phycisphaerae bacterium; assembly: GCA_002683195.1. The sequence continues at coordinate 24,458 of NYSW01000059.1, read as the reverse complement.
ATGCCTCGCAACTCGACGAAATCACCCTCCCAGCCCGCGGCCCAGCGGAGTTCCGCGGTGTCGAACACCGCCGCGATGGAGCCATCCTCCGCGAGGGGGATCGCCACGCCCTTGCAGGCGATGTTGTCGGAATCGACTTCGATCGCCGCGGACAGAAACGGTCCGTAGTCCATGTCCTGCCAGGGCTCGCCGGTACGTTCGCGATACCGGGGAAACGTCCCCGCTTCGCCCGCCGGGCTGGACCGACCGAGGGCCCAGTGGATTCCATTGGCCAGCAGCCGACGGAATTCGGGCTGATTGAAGTCGCTCGGGTGGCCCATGGTGGTGGTGAAGGTCCGACCGCCGTCCGGTCTCGTCCAGGTCCAGGCGACGGGGTTCACCGTGTCGTCGCCCAGTCGATCTTCGCCGGGCCGGAGGGGGCGTCCGCGGGCGAGGACGTTCGCGTCCCGGGGGGGGAAGTCGTCACGGACGTGGTACGTCCAGGAACGGACGTCGAATCCGGAATCGATTCCGTCGAGCGCCGGATGGGTGGATGCCGCCTCGTCGATGGTCACTTCAGTGGTGGAATCGTGGCCGTAGTGATACTTCCAGGGAGCGCCGAGAACTCGGGCCCCGAAGTCGTTCCAGAGTCCGGCCCGTGGATCATCCTCGGGGTAGTCGAAAGCGTGGGTGGAGGTTCTGAAGCCGACCACCGCACCGCCACCCTCGATGTATTCCGCGATCAGATCGAGTTGCTCCTGGGGGAGTTGGCGGAATCGGAGGTAGAAGACGGCGAGGTCCGCGGTTTCCAGTGCCTCGAGCCCTTCGATGTGATTTCCGGGACCCCCGTGGCGTTGTCGATCCTGAAGGACCGTGGTCCGCATGCCATGGGTCTCTTCGAGGAGATCGGCCAGGGCGGGCATCGACCATTCCGATCGATACTCGCCTTCGCCCACCACGAACACCACCGAGGGCGGTTCGGCATTCACCGGGGTGGCGAGGGAGAACGCCGAGAGCAGCATCGCTCCAAGCAGTCGGCTCATCTTCACGGCAGGTTCTCCTCTGGTCTCGGGGAACAGGGCTTTCCCGGTGGCCGGTGGTCAGCGGGCGCGTTTGCCGGCCGGGGCTGGCTTGGGACGGGTGAACACCAGCGTCTCGCTCGTGCTGGCGTCGGACAGGGTGTACCCGCCCGCATCGAATTCGCGAAGGGCGGTGAGTGTTCTGGGGCGATGATCGGCCATCCATCGCGCCATCAGTCCGCGGGACTGCTTGGCGTGAAAGGAGATGAACTTTTCCCGGTCACCGTCGAGCTGAAGGAACTTCACGCCGATCACCGGGACCCCCAGCGTGTCGAGTCGCGCGGCTTTGGAGTACTCATCACTTGCAAGATTCACCAGCGTCTCGGACTGGTTGTCCTTCATGTCCTTCCGGATCGCGTTGGCTATTCGGTCGCCCCAGAAGCCGTAGAGGTCGTTCGCGGCGTCGGTCTTCAGGCGGGTGCCCATCTCCAGTCGGTACGGCTGGATGCGATCCAATGGTCGCAGGAGTCCGTAGAGCCCACTGAGAATACGTATGTGACCCTGGGCCCACGCGAGCGAGGGACGCTTCATCGTCCACGCTTCAAGGCCCCGATAGACGTCGCCCCGGAAACACATGGACGCCGGTCCCCGGGGATTGGCACGGGTGCCGAAGGCGGACCAGCGGGCCTGATTCAGGTCGGCCAGTTTCGAGGAGACCGACATCAGTGTGGCGAGTCTGGCGGAAGAGAGTTCCGCGAGTTCCCCGGCGAGTTCCCTGGTCTGGGCCGCGAACCGGGGTGAACTCGTCTCCAATTCCGATGGGACATCGGACGGGTTCATCTCGAGACTCTTGGCGGGGGAGAGGATGGTGGTGAATCCAGGCATGCGTCCACGATAGCGCAGGACCGGCGAAGGCGTCGAGCGACAGTAGGATGCTTCCACCCGTTCGCCGGTTTCGTGGCGGCTTCCGGGTGGCCTCTGCGAAAGGAATCGATCCGTGGCGACCAGCGACTCCGAGTCCGATCTCTTCCAACGACGGGTGGAAGATCTCCGGCGGGGCGAGGACCCCCGATTTCTCGCCCGCTTGCCCGGAGGCTGGGCGGTTCTCGGCGATCGGCAGCCTTCCGCGATCACCGGCTGCTGCATGCTGATTCCCGATCCGGTGGTCTCATCGGTGAACGAGCTGGAATCCGAGCTGCGATCGGCCTTCATGAACGACCTCGTCCGGCTCGGGGATGCGGTGCTCTCGGCGACCGGGGCCGAGCGTGCGAACTACCTGATCCTCTGCAATCAGGTCCCCGAGCTCCACGGACACGTGATCCCGCGATTCGCGGAGGAGGATCCGGTGGCACGTCGGCAGGGGCCGTTCGAGGCCTACGACTTCGCACGGGCGACATCCGTGGAACCACTCGGGGCTCATGCGGGTCTGATCGGAAAACTGCGGGATGCGCTCGCCGGGTGATTCGAGGAGCCTTCCGGATGTGGCGGGTCCGGATCCACTACCGTTGGTCTGGTGATGATCCACCCGATCGGGCCTTCGAATCACAGCTCGGCTCGAAACGGCCGCGTATCCGCGCTTTGGAGAACCCATGCTCTACACCCTTGCCGTCGTTCTGCTCATCCTCTGGCTCATCGGGGCTCTCAGCAACGTCGCCATGGGAGGATTCATCCACATCCTGCTGGTGGTCGCGGTGGTGCTGGTGCTGGTCCGAGTGATCACCGGTACGAAACGCTGAACGCGAGTCGGGCCGCCGGGGGGCAGCCGTGCGTCTCGCCGGTGGAGACGCCACGCCGACAGGGCACTGCGGGTGAAGCTCCCGGCGATTTGAAATCAAGGTCGAAGAGAATTCGATTCGAACGAGAGGGCGAGTTTCTTCGTGCTCGCCAACACCGATCATTGATCGGGGGCATCGGCGGTGGCCGGCGGCGACGCCTTTCGGACCGGCTGAGTCCATGCCATCTCGAGATCGCCCGCGCGATACGGCCTCGGGTGCGATCGTGAACTGGTCACTCGAGCCCGCACGTAGAGTTCGTCGCCCGTGAATTCGTAGACCGCGGGATCGAGGGTCGATTTCGCCAAGATCTTCGGTTCGGGCGTCTTGCCGTCGTCGGATTGCATCGCTCCCACGAAATCCGTGGTGTAGGTCACGCCGGGTTCGGTTCGAATGTCGATGGAGAGGGAGCGGGAATCGCTCTTCACGTCATCCAGCGTGACGCCGGTCGAGGCGTAGAAATCTCCTCGGAGCATCGCGCGAACGATGGCGTCGGGCTCATGCAGGTCGGAGCGAACCATGATCCAGCCGCGACCGGGGATCGAGACCGCGTCGGTTTCATAGTGGTCGTGCGCATCGTCGGTCGCCAGGCCGTAGAGGACCCCGCCGTCGCCCGCGCCTCCATGAAGCCGGGCGATCTGGGCCAGATCCCACATTTCCTCGGTCGAGGGGCGGGAGCCGATGCGTTCGTTCTCCACGCTCCGGTGCCCGTTGTACACCTCGAAGAATCGCTCGCCCTTCATCTGGGCGAGATTCGAGGCGGCGAGCGACTTGCGGAAGTTCGGGTGGTTCAGGTGCGCGAGGACCGGCCGATCGTTCTTTCGGCCCCAGGCGGTGATCGCATCGAGGTTGGCCTGAAGGGTCCCTTGCACCGATTCCCCGCGAGCAGGCGGAATGGTCTCATCGACGTTGATCGCATTGATGTGGATCTGCGCCAGGCGATGGGATGAGGTGACTTCCTCACCCGGGATCAGGACGAACGCACCCGGACGATCGAACATCGACTTGAGTTCGTCGAGCTCCCGGAGTCGCATCTGGGATCCGTCTTCGGTCACTCGAAGTTCCGGAGGCGCATCATCGAATCGTTGCTTCACCGCATCCACCTTGGCCGGGGTCAGGCGGCCGTCGTCGCTCACATCGAACCAGCGTTCACCGGTCTGGACCAGATTGTGATCGCTCAGGACGAGGAAGTCGTAACCGTGATCCACGTACCAGGCGATCGCGGTTTCGGGTGGCGCGTCACCATCACTCCAGAGGGTGTGAGTGTGGGTGTTTCCACGAAGCCAGCGATTCTGGTTTTCGTCGTTTTCATGCTTTGGGACGAGCGGACTCGTGGTGACGATTCCGCAGAGGACGACGGCGATGGTGATCATGGAATGTCTCGCGAGGTCGGGCGTTCGAGCGGGAGGGTCGGGCCGATTCTACCGTTGTGAAACGCTGCGGGATCGCCTGGGATCGGGAACGGCGCCATCGGCGTCGACTCCGGACCGGAGGTGGGTTCCGGAGGGCCCGGTTTCCACGCGAGCGCCGTCGGCGCTGACGGAAGCTCGGCATGGCCATTTCACCCCTGATTCCGAAATGTCGTGATCCGCTTCGGGGATGGGGCCGACGAGATCGAGTCCTCGGTCGCTCTGCTATCGTTGGATTCCATGGCGAAACCGAAACGCAAGAAAAAGAAGCCGGGATCCGGCCGCCCGGCGGTGGCGTTCGATCTCGACGCCGTCCTGGTGGAACTCGACGAGGTGCGGGCTTCGCTCTCGGCCGAGCGGGTCGGACCGGAATGGGGTGCGATGCAACGCCTCCTGGTCAAGGCGAAGGCGGACTCCTCTTCGGTGGCTCGGGCGATCGCGACCAGGGATCTGGAATTGATCGATCAATTGATCGCCTTGCTTCGGGATCCGAGCCTCGTGATCGCGGAACCGGAATCCAACATTCACGAGGGCCCGGAGATTCCGGTCGAAGTCCTTCGCGATGCGATGCGGGCGTATCGAAAGCGTATGAAACTGACCAAACTGGATCAGGAATCAAAGCTCGCCCGAAGTCCGTTGTCGAGTGGCAAGGATGCCACGTTCGATGCGATCATCCCACCCAACCAGTTTCCACCCGAGGTCTGGTGGGCGCTGGTGGCGAACGGCGAGCTGGAAGCGACGGGCGAAGGCTTCTACAAGATTCCGGACCAGCGTCGCGAGTTCTAGACGGTGCGAGTCGGGACTGAATTCTTCGGATTCCCGGCGGCTGCAGGGCTCAATCGTCGCGGGAGGTGGTCCGATCCTGATCCGCGGAAGCGGCCGAGGCCGCGGCGACACGCCGGGCCTGCCGCTGGTGACGGGGACGTCGAACGTCGGTGGCCAGGCCCAGCCACTCCAGAATTCTGATCTGGTAGTAGGTGATGTCCAATTCCCACCATCGGTGTTGATTGGACGCACTCGCCGGATCGTGATGGTGGTTGTTGTGCCAGCCTTCGCCCACGGTCAGGATGGCGACGAACCAGTTGTTGCGGCTGTGGTCCGAAGTCTTGTAGTTCTGGTACCCGAAGAGGTGGGTCAGGGAGTTCACCGACCAGGTGATGTGCCAGACCGCGACCGTTCGGACGAAGACGCCCCAGACCAGAAGGCTTGCGCCGAACTGCAGTCCGGCCGCCATGGTTCCTTCCGCGAGCATGGCGATCCCGAAGCCCGCGGCGAAGAACAACGCCGCTTGGGCGATGTAGATCCAGACCCAGGCGTAGGACTTCTCCAACTTCATGTAGAAGGGGTCTTTCAGAATGTCCGGAGCATATTTGCGATATGACGAAAGACTGTGGGTGTCGCGATTCTTGACCACCAGCCATCCGAGGTGTCCCCAGAGAAACGCCACCAGCGGGCTGTGAGGATCATCTTCGTGATCGGAGTGCTTGTGGTGAATCCGGTGCATGGCCACCCACTTGGCGGGGGTGTCCTCCATGCAGCACAGCGCCATGATCACGAACCCATGCTCCAACCACTTGGGCACCTTCAAAGATCGATGCGTCAGGATGCGGTGGTAGCAGAGATTGATCGCCTGACCGAACACGTGGATTCCGACGATCATCACGATGAGCCCGGTCCAACTGAAGAACCAGGGGAAGCAGGCAAGCAAGGCCAGCAGGTGTAGACCGATGATCGGCAGGGCGTACTCCCAGCGGACGCGGTTGGGAACCGTGGCATCGGGCGGTGCGAGTCGTTTGTTGTTTTCGTGGACGGCGGCGTGCGAAGTCATTGGTTTTCCGAAGGCGATCGGGCGCCTTGGAGTCGGGGGTGACTCACAGAGAGCGTGTGAGTTCCAAATCGACTCGAACGAGGGGAACGCCTTGCCGATTCTGCCAGGCGTCCCGAAGATCACCCCAGGGTGATGGCGAGGGTCACGCCTGAAACCGACTGGCTTCACATTTCAACGATTCGGACCTTGGGGGACGTCCTGATCGGAGAAAGGATCGAAGTCCCATGATACGCGTCGCCAGAGCCTGACGCTGCGATCAGGTTCCAGGAAATGATTCCAAAGTGGCGGAAGGGGGCGGAGTCGGGTTCTTTTCGGGGTCGAGCGACCCATCGCCTGTGAAGGCGCCGCCGGGCGGGGAGAGGGGCCCGGAGCGATCGGCGGTGTCGGTACGAGGCGCAGATCGTGGGTTCGAAATCGGGGCAAGTCCATGTGAACCACGGATTTTCCGTCGCGATCGATTGACGGACATCAAGGTCGGTTGACGTCCTTTCCCCGGTTCAAGTCTCTGGAATCGGGCCTTTGACAGCCAATGAGGTGGGGAGGCGGGCGCGGAGTTGTTCATCGGTCGGGATCCCCAGGCCTCGATGCCGAGGTCTTCTCGAAGGAGTACTCTTTGATGACCGCAACCACTGGCACGATGCCTCCACTATTCCCCCGGAACGCGGTGACGAGAACTGAAAGGCTTTCCCGATGAAGACTTCGATGATGATCACGAGCTTGGTTGGCGTCTTGTCCCTCTCTTCCATGGCCTCGGCCGACGCGCTTTCGATCTTGAATCAGGATGCGGATGACAAGACTCCGCCGCCCCCGACCGAGATCGAGACTGCGAGCCCGTGGTACGCGGCTGCGGCGATCGGCGGAAACTTCCTGATGGACGCCGAGGTCAAGGATGCCGGCGATGCCAAGTTCACGTTCAAGACCGGTGTCGCATTGAATGTCGGAGTTGGTTACGGCTTCGCCGAGAATCTCGCGGTCGAGGTGCGTTCAGGCCTGATGTGGAATGAGATCGATGGCGCCAAGGGAGGCGACGCGGATGGTGCATTGCAGGGCGGCAAAGGCGATATCTATCAGGTACCGGTGATGGCGAGTCTCATCTATTCCCTCCCGATCAATGACCGGTTTTCGATCGGTATGAAGGCTGGAGCGGGCGTTCAATTCACGAATTTCAAGGCCAACGACGTCACGGTCTCCACGCCCGGAAATCCGGACGTGATGGCCAGCTGGGACAACGACTCGACCACCTTCCGGTGGGAGGTCGGCTTTCAGATCGCTCATCAGATCGCGGACAACATTCGAATCGGTGGTGGCGTTCTCTTCTCCGGGACCACCGATGTGAACATCGGAGCGGCGGACGTCGCGGGTTTCGGTGGCATTGGCGAGGACCAGAAGTTCAAGGGGCTCTACAACGTCTCGCTCGGTTTCGGCGTGAACATCGCCTTCTGAAGCAGCCATCGCGTTGATGATGACCGATCGCTCCCCGTCCGCCTCCGCAGACGGGGAGCGTTTTCATCACGCCTTCGTCGGTGTTCGTCGGCTGGACGGGAAGTGACCCGTTGGAAGTTCCGATTCAGGCGGCACCCATGACCTCATGGACTCCGGCGGTGATCCTGGATCGCTGCTCGCATATTTCCAAAAGCATGGCATCGAGCCGTTGCCGAATGGCATGATGCCGTTCGGGGGGCATCAGTTCGAGTTTGAAACGGGTTGTGATGTTCCAGCAGTTTTCGAGCCCGATGTCGTCACTGGTCACTTCGAGGCGACCTCCTTCGATGGATTGAAAACCACACGACTTCATCAGATCGGGGAGTCGTCGACCGATGTGACGGTCTCCACCGTTCCTGGCCTGGAAAATGCTGGCCATCCGAGTGAATTCATCGAATTCGGCCAGGGGTGGATCGATGCGAAGATCACGATCATCGACGTCGACCACCAGCAGGCTTCCGCCGGGACGCAGGACGCGTCGGGCCTCGCTCAACGCCGTGACGGGGTCCGCCAGGTGTTGAAACAGGAACCTGGCGTAGACGAAGTCGAAGCAGTCGTCTTCGAACGGCAGGCGATGGCAGTCGGCCTGGACGAAGCGAGTCTTCGATCCATGGCGAAAACCATCCCGTTTCGCTCGATCGAGAAGCGTCGGATTCAAGTCGACTCCGGTGATCTTCGCGTCCGGGGCGAGTTCCGTCATTTTGAGAGTGACCGCTCCGGGACCGCAGGCGAGATCGAGGATGTCGGTGGCCCTTCGGATGCCTCGGCGATCGAGAACGTGCCGTTCGATGTTCCACCCGACGGTCGCCTGGGCGACGAGCCGATCGAGTTCGGCGGCGTTGTCCTGGAATTCTCCGAATCGATAGGTTCCGAGATCGGCTGGCGCGTGCGGAAGAGGGGGTGCTTGTTTCATGACTTGATTCCGGTATTGAGTTTCGATGAACGACTCATGCGACGGCGCGGTGGTTGATGGCCCGGGCGAGGACCGGTCGTCTCCGGGCGATGGCGTCCACTTGACGGAGGTCGAGTCGCAGGGATTCGAGACTTCGTCCGTCGTCGGCCTGCATCTGCAGGCCGATGGGCTCGTAGCCGAGCCGGCGGTAGAGCGACGCGAACGGTGGCGCGCACCAGCAGATGTCATGCTCGCACCCGGCGTCGATCGCGATTTTCATGCCGATCCCGAAGAGAATCGGGATGGCGAAGCGTCCGGGCGCTCCCGGGGCGATCACCAGCCGGTCGGTCCGGCCCACCCTTGATTCCGGGGCCTGGCGGAAGAAGGCGCTCGTGTTGAGGATCTGGTCGGGATGGGGATCGATGCCGGCCGTCCAATTCGAGAGGCCCCAACGGACGGTGCCGACGATTCGTTCGCCATCGCGCACGTAGAAGACCAGCAGTCGCCGGTCCAGAGGATCACGATGTCGCTGGCGCTCGTGATCAAGACAGGGTTGGTCGGAGGCTCGGCCGGCATCCTTGAGGACTTGATACCGGAAGTGCTGCACCGCATGGATTTCTCTCGGGGTCCTTGCGACTTCGGCGATCAATCCGACCGAAGCGGATGAGTACGATCGGGTGGTTCGGGAGTCACGGATTTCCTGCAAACTCTTCTTCATTCGCCACGGCATGATGTTGATCCGGTGGGAGGGGGACTCGCGGGCGAGGACGGTCTCGCCGGAGTCCTTCCGGGGTCGCGATGTCGGTCTCACACCGACGCGGTCGGATTATTTCGGGATGCCGCAACAAACGCCGTGGATTCAGGCATTTTCGTTATCGTTTCGACCCGAGTTCGAAAAGAGGATCCGTCTCGCCATCGGATGGCAGACGGGACACCGCCGCGACTGAAACGCAAGGGAATGAATCTGATGACTGGAAACGGAACGAGCCTTGGAAGGTTCTTCTGCTTGTGCTGGGTCGGGCTGGCCACTGGCTGCGCCGCACCGCCCAGGAATCCGGTGCCCCGATCACTCATTCATGAGGTCGCACCTCCGGGAATGGCCAGTTGGCGCTATGGACGCGGGGACGAGGAGGATCTGGATCGGGCAGGGGCTCAACGCCGCGTCGATCTGCTGGCGGAACAGATGAAAGAGAGCGGGCTCGACCAGAAACCCGTGGCGGTGCTGGCGATTTCCGGAGGCGGTTCCGACGGGGCGTACGGGGCTGGTCTGCTTTCCGGCTGGACCGAACTGGGGACTCGGCCCGAATTCAACGTGGTGACGGGGATTTCGACCGGGGCTCTGACAGCACCCTTCGCATTCCTCGGTTCGGAGTACGACAACCGGATGGAGGTCTGCTTCACCACCCTTCGGACGAGTGACCTGGTCACCGAACGCGGACTGCTCGAGGGAATGACGAGCGATGCCTTGAGCGATCCCGAGGGCCTTCGGGCCTTGCTCGAGACTCATTTCGACGAGGAGGTCTTTCGCCGAATGGGCGAGGAACATCGGCGTGGACGGAGACTCTTCGTCGGGACCACGAATCTCGATCGGATGGAACCGTCTATCTGGTGCCTCAGTGCGATCGCGGCGAATGACGTGCCGGGGGGGTTGGAACTGGCGCATGACATCATCCTCGCCTCCGCCTCCATTCCCGGAGTCTTTCCGCCGGTGCTGATCGACGTGGTCGCACCGGATGGCCGGATCTACGACGAGATGCATGTGGACGGTGGAGTCTCCTCCCAGGTCTTCACCTTTCCGGTCGCGTTGCGACTTGGTGATCTGCCGTTGTTCAATGAGGATGGCGTGGTGCCCCCGGAAGTCTGGGTCATTCGCAACGCTCCGCTTGTCCTGAAGTACGAACCGACGCCCCGAGCCTTGTTCGACATCGCGGGCCGAGCGATATCCGGGCTGATTCGGAGCAACGGTATCGGTGATCTCTATCGGATCTGGCTGACGTCGATCCGTGATGGCTTCAAGTTCCGGCTTGCTTCCATCCCTTTCGATTTCGATCTCGAGCCGACGGAGTCCTTCGATCCGGTTCAAATGCGGGCGCTCTTCGAGCGGGGGCGTGAAGAAATCCTTCAGGGGACGGCATGGAGTGGATACCCGCCCTACTTGAAAGAGAAGGATGAAGCCGCGTTTCGACGAAAATTCGAGCGGTCGCGCTCGGATCAGCCTTGACCTCGACGATTCAATCGACTTCCGGTCACCCTGGTTTCCTCTCATCGGTCGGAAGGTGAGGGATGGATGGGCGAGCCTGCAGGGCATCGATGGACACGCCCTCCCGTCTTGCGACGGGAGGGCGTGTTCGTTGATTGGAGATGTCGTCCGGAACGATCAGGGGATCAAGTGGTGATCGACGGTGCGGTCGTTGATCAGGCGAAGCGATCGAGGTTCATGACCTTGGTCCAGGCGGCGACGAAGTCATGGACGAACTGCGTGGCGGCGTCATCGCTGCCGTAGACCTCGGAAAGCGCTCGAAGCTGCGAGTTGGATCCGAACACCAGGTCGGCTCGACTCCCGGTCCATTTCATCTCGCCGGTCGAACGGTCTCGACCTTCGAAAAAGTGTTCGCAACGCTTGGAGACCGTCCATTCGATCTCCGGATCGAGAATGTTGACGAAGAAGTCGGTGGTGAGGGCGCCGACCCGATCGGTGAGGATGCCGAGGGTCGAACCATTCGTGTTCGCGCCCATCGCCCGCATGCCTCCCACGAGGACCGTCATTTCCGGGGCGGTGAGATCGAGCAGGCAGGCCCGCTCGACGAGGATCGCCTCGCCGGGGCGGGGATCTTCGGTGTTGGCGTGATTTCGGAAGCCGTCCGATGCGGGTTCAAGCACCGCGAACGAGTGGGCGTCGGTCATTTCCTGGGTCGCGTCGGTGCGGCCGGGCTGGAAGGGGACCGTCACCTCGACCCCGGCTTCGCGAGCGGCCTCTTCGACGGCCGCGCAGCCGCCGAGGACGATGCAGTCGGCGAGCGAGATCCGCGTGCCACCGGACTGGCTGGCGTTGAATGCATCGCGGACCCCTTCAAGCGTGGTGATGGCCGCGTGGAGCTCGGCGGGTTCGTTGACCTCCCAGTCCTTCTGGGGGAAGAGCCTGATGCGGGCGCCGTTCGCGCCGCCGCGACGGTCGGTGCCGCGGAAGGTCGAGGCGGATCCCCAGGCGGTGAGGATCAGCCGTTCGCGGGAGAGACCGCAGTCGAGCAGCCGCCGCTTCAAGTCCAGGACGCCCGCCTCGTCGACCAGGTCGTGGTCGGCGGCGGGGACCGGGTCCTGCCAGATCAGATCCTCGTTCGGAACATCATCGCCCAGGTAGCGGGCCCGCGGTCCCATGTCGCGGTGGGTGAGCTTGAACCATGCTCGTGCGAATGCATCGGCGAACTGTTCGGGATTCTCGTGGAATCGTCGGGAGATGGGTTCGTAGATCGGATCGGTTCGAAGTGCGACATCCGTGGTCAGCATCATCGGGGCGTGGGTCCTGCCGGCATCATGGGCGTCCGGCACGGTGGTCGACGCCGCGGCGTCGGTGGGGGTCCACTGCTTGCAGCCCGCGGGGCTCTCGGTGAGTTCCCATTCGTAACCGAACAGGGTGTCGAAGTAACTGTTGTCCCACTCGATCGGAGTGGGAGTCCAGGCGCCTTCGAGTCCCGAAGAGATGGTGTCGTCTCCCACGCCGGTGCCGAAGGAGTTCTTCCAGCCGAGGCCCATCTGTTCGATCGGGGCGCCCTCCGGTTCGCGGGCGAGGAACTCGGAGTCCGGGGCGGCGCCGTGCGCCTTGCCGAAGGTGTGNCCGCCGGCGACNANNGCNACNGTCTCNTCGTCGTTCATCGCCATGCGGGCGAAGGTCTCGCGGATGTCGCGGGCGGCGGCCATCGGATCGGGGCTGCCGTTCGGGCCTTCGGGGTTGACGTAGATCAGGCCCATCTGGACGGCGCCGAGCGGGCTGGTCAGGACGCGGTCGCCCGAGTATCGCTCGTCACCGAGCCATTCCGCTTCCGGACCCCAGTCGATGTCCGCATCCGGCTCCCAGACATCGGCGCGGCCGCCGCCGAACCCGAAGGGCTTCAGGCCCATCGATTCGATCGCCGCGTTTCCGGTCAGGACGAAGAGATCTGCCCAGGAGAGCGCCTTGCCGTACTTCTGCTTGATCGGCCAGAGCAGGCGACGAGCCTTGTCGAGGTTGACGTTGTCGGGCCAGCTGTTGAGCGGGGCGAAACGCTGATCACCCGAGCCGGCGCCGCCGCGGCCGTCGTGAATGCGGTAGGTGCCGGCGGCGTGCCACGCCATGCGGATGAAGAACGGGCCGTAGTGTCCGTAGTCGGCGGGCCACCATGCCTTGGAGTCGGTCATCAATGCGAAAAGGTCGGTCTTGACCGCGTTGAGATCGAGGGTCGCGAAGGCGGAGGCGTAGTCGAAATCCGGGTCCATCGGATCCGACTTCTCGGAGTGCTGCTGCAGAACGGAAAGGTCGAGTTGGTTCGGCCACCAGTCTCGGTTGGTTCGACGCCCCTGGGTGGGGCTCGTGGCACTGGAGAGGAACGGGCAGTTCGTCGTGGTCTCGGACATGGTCTTCCTTCGGAGGAGAGTCGGCTGGGGCGGGACGATGAATCGGTTCAGTGAGTACGGCAGTCCGGGCAATGGCCCCAGAAGACGACCTCGGCCTCGTCCACCTCGTACCCGGCGGCATCGGATGGTTCGAGGCAGGGCGCCTGGCCGGTGGCGCAATCGACGTCGACCATCCGCCCGCATGCTCGGCAGACGAGATGGTGGTGATTGTCGCCGGTTCGAGTCTCGAAGCGGGCGGGGGATCCCGAGGGTTGGATCCGGCGAACCAGGCCGTGCTCGACCAGGGCGTGGAGCCCGTCGTAGACCGCCTGGTGGGAGATCGAGCCGAGGCGGGCGTTGACGTCGGTCTCCACCGCGTCGGCGGTGCAGTGGGGGTGGTTTTCAACCGAGTCGAGAATGGCCACGCGTTGCGTGGTCACCTGGACCCCATGTCTTCTGAGGAGCTCGGTGGCTGCCGGAGTCATGGCGGTGTTGTATCCGCGATTCTGGACTCGGTCAAGAATCCGAGGCTCGGATGAGCAGATNGGGTCGCTTCAAGACGTGACCCGAATTGGCGGGCTGACGCAGGCCGCGATCCACGGCGCCCCGGCCACCGGGGCTCGGCCCCGTCGATCAGGTGACCCTGGATCGNCCGGGGGTGATCGAGTGGAACCGAGGCCGCCTCGTTTCAACACCAGCGCCGGAGAAAACCGTGGCGGTGGCAATCATGACCAGGATCGATCGGTGATTCCCGTACCGGTACAGCCAGCGGGGGCCGTCGGGTCCGGAGGGTGATTCAAACCCGTTGACGTTCAAACTTTGAAGACGGCGGTGACCCGCCATGGCCCGCCTTTGAATGGTCGAATTCATCCATTTCGGCGTTCCGGCTTCGACAGGGTCGGCATCGAGGAGAAATCGGTGTTTTCAAGGCTTGAGATGGCTGCAGGGCGGGTCGCATGGCGTACCCGAGGCGAGGGATGCCGTTGCCGAGCGGACCGGACGGATCCTTTCCGTCGGCGGGGAAGGGGCGGGAAAATCGTTATGCTCCGATGGCGACCATTCGATCGAGGTCGGCGAGTCAGCCCGCGAATCTCGACCGATGCCCCTGGAGGCTTCGACCATGAATACGCAGCAACTTCTGTTCGACGATGGGGCGATCTGGTTCTTCGGGATCGCGGTCATTGCGACGCTTCTGTTCGTCCTGACCATTCTGATGCTTTTTCTCGGTGGTGACGGCGGGCTCGATACCGACACCGGCGATGCAAGTGACGGCGCGTTCAAGGTGCTGTCCTTTCAGGGGATCGTCGGCTTTTCGATGGGTTGGGGCTGGGGCGGTCTCGCCGCGTTTCGGAACCTCGATTTCACTTGGGCGCAGTCGGCTCTGTTCGGCGTGGGCATCGGCGCCGTCTTCCTCTGGATCCTCTGGCTGGGCTTCAAGGCGATGCATGATCTCACCGGCGACGGCAACATCGATCCGGACGACGCCGTCGGATCCGAAGGCACCGTCACGGTCGCGATACCGAGTGACGGTCGCGGCCGCATCTCGGTGGTGGTTCGAGATCGGCAACGTGAATTCAATGCGGTGGCCGATGGAATGGCCGTCCCACCTCGTACTGCGATTCGAGTGATCGGTTCCCGGAGTGACGGGACCCTTGAAGTTGAAACCGCCTGANCGCAGACTCGGCATCCATCGCTTTTCTCATCCCCGTTCGGAGTGCACTACATGAGTCCTTTCATCTGGCTCGGCGTGATCGGCTCGGCGGCATTGATCGCCTTCTTCTTCCTGATCTTTCTGGTCAAGCAGTACAAGCGATGCCCGAGCAACCGGATCCTCGTGATCTACGGCAAGGTCGGNAGNGAACGNGCCTCGAAGTGTCTTCATGGTGGCGGCGCCTTCGTCATTCCTCTCATTCAGGATCACGAATACCTGTCGCTGGAACCGCTGGTCATCGAGATCCCGCTCGAAGGTGCCCTTTCACTCAACAACATCCGAGTCAACGTCCCCAGCACCTTCACGGTGGGCATCTCCACCGATCCGATCCTGATGAACAACGCNGCNGAACGNCTCCTCACNNTGANCGACNNNGCNATNCGNGANCAGGCCCAGGACATCATTCTCGGCCAGCTNCGNCTGGTCATCGCGACNCTNTCNATCGAGGAGATCAACAAGGANCGCGAGAAGTTCATGACNNTGATCAANGAGAACGTCGCNGACGANATCAACAAGGTCGGCCTTGAACTCATCAACGTGAACATCCGCGACATCACGGATGAAAGCGGATACATCAGCGCGATCGGCAAGCGGGCGGCGGCGGAAGCGATCAATCGAGCGAAGGTCGAGGTGGCGCAGCAGGAACGGGAAGGCGCGATCGGCGAGGCGGAAGCGGTTCGCGAGCAGGAAGTTCGGGTCTCGCAGGAAAACGCGAAGACCGAAGAAGGGCGAAAGCAGGCCGAGAGGACCCAGCGACTCGCCGTGGCGACCTTCGAGGCGGAAGCGGTCACCGGAGAAGTCGAGGCGAAACGGAACCTGGAGATCGCGACCGCGGAACGCGGGGCCGAAACGTCGATCGCCTCGAAGAACGC
The DNA here is from genome assembly GCA_002683195.1 of Phycisphaerae bacterium. The sequence goes on along the minus strand of NYSW01000059.1, from coordinate 8,907 downwards.
CGAACAGTCCGAGCGAGTCGAGATCGCCAAGGCCGAATCAATCGCCCGGCAGGGAGAGAACGCTTCGGCGGCCGAAGTCGCGGACTCCGACGCCCGGCTTGCGGAAATCCGGGCCGAAGCCAAGCGACGTTCGGACGTGGCGGTCGCGGATGCCTCCCGCGCCATCCTCGAGAAGGAACGCGAGGAGGAACTCGCCCGGCTGGCGAAGGACGTGATCGCGCCGGAGGAGATTCGGAAGCAGCAGATTGAAATCGCAGCCGAAGCGACCGCGGAGCAGAGTCGTCGTGAAGCCTCCGGTGAGGCGGACGCGATCATCGCCCGGTACAACGCGGAAGCGGAAGGTGTCCGGAAGGTCCTCGAGGCGAAGGCAGACGGGGATCGAGAACTGATCATTGCCTGTGCGGAAAACCCCCAGATCGCCCCGACCCTTTTGATGATCGAACAGTTGCCCGAACTGGTCAGGGAACAGGTGAAGGCGATCTCCAACCTCCAGATCGACAAGATCACGGTCTGGGACGGCGGGCGGGGTGAGGGTGGACGAGGAAGCACCAGTGACTTCCTCTCCGGCCTGATCGGTTCGCTTCCGCCGATGCATGAGCTCGCGGAACAGGCGGGTATCGAACTGCCCGGAGTGCTGGGCAAGGTCGGAACCACCAGGACGGTGGTTGAAACCGAACCGGTGGAGGAGTCTGATTCCGCGATCGACGAGGCATGATCGACGCCATCGAAACGGCGATTCACCCTCGGGGGTGTCGCGTCCGGTGACGGCCTGAAGATTCGAGTCGAGGCGGGGACGACGGGCCCATCAAGTTCTGGTCGGTCGCGACCCTCAGCCGGCCCTGGCCAAGTCGATGGTGATCCGGAGCGGTCAAGGCCGGTTGGCCCCGACCTCGCGGCCCGTGAAGACCCTGACGTTCAAGGGGGACATGGTGGTGGTTACTCAGGATCTGGAGCACCCCGGGAAGAAGCCGGTTTTCACGGTCCCCGAAAAAGCCGAGAATCCGCGCATCACCGCCTGCCATCCACGGTCGTCCCCATGGTGATTCTCGGCTCGGACATTACCGAGCAGGCGAACAGGGTCGCCCCGATGCCGTCCATGGGGCCCGTGATGCTCCAGCAACAGATGTCCGAACGCCTTCAGAGGATCGCCCTCCGATGAGTAGAACGACGTCGTTCCTCATGTCCGGAGTCGGTCCGGTGTTCCGGACGGCGACGGAAATGCCCGGATCACGCAGATGTTCCCGCAGAAGGCAACGAGGCTGCGGGGGGGCGATCCCCGAGATTTTCGGGCCGTGGGCGTCGAGGCTCAGCGTTGGAAGTCGTAGAGACCGGGGAGTTCGAGGATCCCGGTGAGCTCGTCCAGGGCGTCTCGGGTCGAAACCAGTCGGGCCGGATCTGCCAGGTCTTCGGCCCTCAGCTCCTCGGGATACCACCGCTGGACCCATTCGACCAGCCGGTCGTACCGCGATTCGGTGTAGAGGCAGCCGGGGTGGACCGCGTCGGCATCGCCGGGACGGAGTCCGACCCGGAGTCGCAGGCACGCCGGTCCGCCGCCGTTGTGCATCGACTGGCGAAGGTCGAAGACGTGGATCGCGTCGATCGGATTCGATTCGTCTGCCACCAGGTCGTCGAGGTAGGAGGACACCGACGATGAATCCCGGCACTCCCCGGGACAGATCAAAGCCATGGATCCGTCGGGGACGGTGATCAACTGGGAGTTGAAGAGGTAGGAGCGGACCGCGTCCTCCAGTGAGACGCGTTGGGTGGGGACCTGGATCGCGATCAGGCCACCGTCGAGCCGACGGTCGAGTTCTCCCAGGGTGCGATCGGGGTCGAGGAACGCCATCTCATGGTGCAGAAGCACGTCCCGGTTGCCGACTGCGATCACGTCGTTGTGGAACACCCCGGCGTCGATCGCATCGGGGTGCTGTTGGGCGAAGACTCGGCGTGCTTCGGGAATCTGCAGCACGTCGGCGATCGCCCGGGAGGCGGCGAGGGTCTGGCGGGCCACGAATTTCCGCGGGCCGCCGTCGGAGTCGGCCCGTCCGCCGTAGACGAAGAAGTGCGTGCCCGGCCCGTTCTCGCGGGCCATTCGAGTGTGGTTGGCGGCCCCTTCGTCGGTGAGTCCGTCACCTTCGATGGCGCCGTGGACGACCATCCGTGATTCGTCCGGGAAGACCCGTCGGAGAATCCGCTCGGTGGTCGGAGCTTCGATCCGGCGATGCGGCATGGTCTGGAGATTCGCGACCGCGAAGTGGAGTCGCCCGTCTTCGGTGTCGGGGGCGGGGGCGACGGTGGCCGCGTTCGCGGCCCACATGAAGGACGAGGACGAGGCGCGGGCGAGGAGATGCGGAGCCGTGGTGGCTGCGCTGCGAATCATGGCGATCTCGTCTCCGCCGAAACCTTCCGCCCGCAACAGTCCGAAATCGGGACGGGGATGAGGTGGCAGCCAGCCCTGGAGAAGCCCGAGCTCGGCCATCGCCCGCATCTTCGCGAGTCCTTGGAGTGCCGCCTCCCGGGGACGGGAGGCCTCACCGCCATGGGAGGAACTCGCGACGTTGCCCGGGCTCAGTCCCGCGTAGTTGTGGGTTGGCCCCACGATGGAGTCGAAGTTGGCTTCTCGAATGGATTCGTGGTCGGTCGACATTCCCGCAGGGTACGACGATGAAGAGTCGGATGTGAAAGGCGGGGCGAGAAGCGGTTTTTGCACCAACGTTCGGACGGCGACGGCTCGCCTCGTCGTCCGTGGTTGACGATCTGCTCTTCGGAGTCCTGGTCGTCCTCCTCGACTTCACGTCGGAGAAGTGTCCCTGCCGACTCGGGAAATCCTCCGCCTGCTCGAACTGGCAGAGGGAGATTCCTGATTCTGACTTCGCCCGGATTCTCGAGCCCGGAATCAAGGCGGAAGTTGCCGCCCGCCGCGACCGCCCCGCACGAGGCGTTTGGCTACGCCATCCAGGGAGGGCAGGCCTCCGGAACCGCGTTGTCGGTGTGATCTCCCTATTTACGGTCCTGATGCGTAAGATGGGGGCTCGCGACGATTCCACGGTCGGCTTCCGGGGCGTCCGAACGACGCGCGATTCCCGATCGATCACCACCACACCAGTTCGGAGTGCCGCATGGCCACCAGAAAGCAACTTGAGAAGCAGAAGAAGGCACGGGCCCTCAAGAAGAAGAAGATCACGCTTGCCAAGCAGGCGAAGGCCCGGGAAGAGACGCCCGAAGAAAAGGCCGAGCGACGCAACGACCAGGGGTTCGATCGCAAGAGCGCCAGTGGCGACGTGCGTGGCGGTCAGCAGCAGGGTGCAACCCCGCCCCCGATGCATCGCCCCCAGGGCGGTTGATCCCCTCCAGCCGGACCGAGCAGGAATGACGCAAGCGGCATGAACCGTTCATGAACCGGGTCACGAAGCCTGTTCCTTGCAGTCCGTGCAGTCCCGGCCGGGTCGTGCCGGATGGCAAGGTGAACAGTCCGAGTGAGCCGCGAGTAGACAAGGCCAATTCCTTCCCATGACGGTTCTTCCCGGAGGAGGATCCTCCACGGGCAGGATTGGAGGTCAGGTCACACTCACGGAATGGTCGAGGGGGTTCGATCTTCTCGACTGGCCGCGGGCCACGTCCACCGAAACCAAAGTCCGTCCGTGCGGATGTCTTCGTGGCAATTGGTCGTCGTCGTGGAGTGGGGCGACCAAAGGTTGGATGGGAAACGCATTCCAAGTGGAGATGATCGCCCCGGGCATGTCTCAGGCGTTTCTGCGGTTGAGATCAGCGGCGAACGATGTCTGGACTCCTCCTGGCTCACGAGGTGATTCGGCGGTGTTTTCGATCCGATGGGCGGCTGCTTGAATTTCGTATGAGGGGCGACGTTTTGATGGCGCGACCGCTGATTTCGAGCTGACCGATGCGGGGCCGGCCGAGAGGCTTCCGGATCAACCCCGGAGTTCAACATCCGACGGGCTTCGCTGGTTTCGTGGGCCGAAGAAAAGAAAACGCCCCGCGCCCTCGGATGGGAGGACGCGGGGCGTGGTGGTACAAACTCGCAGGTTCGGGTCAGAAGGTCCAGGACGAGATCAAGAGCCCGAGGTCGGCGCCGGTCACAGAGCCGTCCAGGTTCAGGTCGCCCGGGCAATTGGTGCCGCAGGGTCCCCAGCCCGAGATCAGGAGTCCGAGGTCGGCGCCGTTCACGACGCAGTCTCCGGTGATGTCGCCGGGGCAGACGTCTTCCGAGCAGATCGACGCCAGGCCGTCGTAGATGACGGGCGTCATGTCGTCGACGTCCTGCGGAAGGTTGTCGCAGATCTCTCCGCCGAAGACGAACATCTCGACCGGAGTGGCGAACAATTCACTGCGGAGGATCGAGGTGCCGCCGCCGGTGAGTCCGCCATCGTTCTCCACGATGTTCGTGTCTCGAAGCGTCAGCGTGGTGGCCGCGACCCAGATGGCTCCGCCCGCGGTGCCGGCGATGTTGCCGCTCAGGTTGCATTCCACGAGATCGATGGCGATGTTTTCGAGATCGGTGTTGCCGTCGTTCTGGTAGACGCAGATCGCGCCTCCGAACCCTTCCCACTGTCCGGCGCCGTCATCCGCCACCGGGGCCGTGTTGTCTTCGAAGTCACAGCGGGTGAAGACGGTCGGGGTGGAGAATGGGCCGGTCGTCGGATCGTCGATGGTGTAGGTCGACATGATGACCGCGCCACCGCTGTAGATCGTGGAGTTGGCGGTGAAGTCGCAGTCGGTGAATGTCGGGCTCGTGTACCAGATCGAGANGGCGCCGCCGCTGTTGAGCGCGCTGTTGCCCACGAAGTCGCAGCCGATGAATGCCGGATCGCAGTTCTCGAAGCCGTTGTCCGGTGAATTGTCACGATAGCCATGAGTGAGGATCGCGCCGCCGGTGTAGACCGGGTATTGCGCCAGCAGCGTTCCGTCCGTGGCGTTGTCCTCGAAGCGGCAGTTGGAGATCGAAGAACTCGAGGCCTGCACGTTGATGGCCGGGCCGTACATCGCGCGGCAGCCGGTGAAGACGCAATTGTCGATCGCCGGGGAGGTTCCCCAGAGATTGATGCCGCCACCTGAAGTCGACCAGGTGTTCGGCGAGCCGTCCGGGTCGGGGTTGCCGCCGAGGCCATTGCGGAAGGTCAGGTCCCGAATCACCGTTTCAGATCCCTGGCCGTCGTTGATCATGAGGAGCGACTGCGGGGTTCCGTCGCCTTCAAGGACGACCTCGCCGGTCCCGGGAAGCGGCTCGAGCACGACCTTGCGATCAAGCAGGTCGAGATGCTCCGACCAGACCCCGCCCTCGATCTGGATGATGTCTCCGTCGGTTGCGTGGTCGATCGCGTCCTGGATGGTCGTGAAACGAAGGCCATCGCCGACGGTGAGCGGCGTGCGGTCGAAGATGGACGCGGTCGCGGCGGTCTTGCATCCACCGTCGAGGAGGAATTTGATCGAATCAAGGCCGTCGACGTCGTCGACCGCCCACTCGAGCACGGGGGTCTCGCCGCCGATCACGCCGGAGAACCTTCCGTCCGGAATGCACTTCGACGCGGTCGCGATCGTCGCGACGCCAAGCGGCGATGCGGAGACCACGACCCGGTCGATGCCGGCTTCGACGACCGCGCCAAGGGTCTCTTGGACGATGAACCGGATCTGGAGGGTGGTTCCGGGGGTCCAGGCTGCAAAATCGCCGAGGTCGTAGGATCGGTCGATCCAACCGCCGCTGGTATCGGCGGAATCGTCGAGGAAGCTCTCGATGTCGTACTCGATGCCATCGATGATCACCTGCGTGTCCATCGGATTCACGAAGGGATTGTTCCCTCCGCTGTTGGAAAACCACTGGGCGAAGGAAAGGAACGCGGTCTCGCCGGTGAGTTCGATCTCGGGGGAAGTCAGGGCGACGGAGCCGGCATCGACGTCGTCGAGGCATTCGGCCCAGCCGGCGCCGGTCATCATGCACCAGCGATCACCGTCGACGGCCCTCACGACCTTTCCGCGGCTTTCGGAGCAACCCGGGTAGGGGATCCTTCGGTTCCATTGTCCGGTCTCCGACGTCGCTTCGGTGGTCCATCCGGTGTCGGTGGCGAAGGAGTCGGCGAAAAGCACGTCGTCTCGGGAGACGGTCCAACGCACGAGGTCGCCGGCGGCGAGGGAAAGATTCGACGGTGTGAAGGTACCGGCGGCGAGGTCGATTTCGATGTCATGGACTTCCGCGATGACGGAGCCGGTGAGGGATGCCGTGGCCACGGCGACCAGAGTGATGCACGAATTTCTGGGGGAAAGAATGATCGTCAATCTCCTGCGGTTGGTGAAAATAAAATCCAATCGCGGATCTTGAACCTGCCGGGATCACGAATCAAGGGGGTCAAAGATCGATTGCTGAAACTTTGGCCCAATACTTGGCGGAGTTCACTCGGATGAGAGGTGGGTGGGGATCTGCAACGGCCGGCATTCGATGGTGAAAGTCCGGGAACGACCGTGGCAGGTTCGGTGATTCCCCGGTGCTTTTTTCGAACTCCTTCTCTCCTCTCTCTCTGGTTCCACTGGCCGATGCTGAGCTGCTCGAAGGGTCGTTCGTGACACCCCTCGGAGATCCGCGGAGCGGCATGGCCGGTCTCGCCCGTGCGTATTCATGAAGCTTGATCGATGTTCGGCTACGGAGGATCTCTCCGCGACGGAATCGTCACCAGGTGTGTCTTTCCGGCTGCATCAGCCCGCGAAAAGGTCGACTCCGTCGCCTTTGGTGATTCTGAGTGGAATCGAGACCGGTCTGGGGGACCGATGGACCAGGTGGCCACGCGTGGCGCGAGTCAGGGGCTGGCGGGATAGCCGAGCATCTCGAGCTCACGACCCCATCGGGCTTGAAACGATCGAAGCACGTCGGTTGGGAGCTCTTCTTGCCAGGACTCGGGTTGTCCTCGGCGATGATGCCCATTGGGATTCCTGCTCTTGGCGAACGCGAAGCGTTCGGTGAGGTCGTCGACATCCGCCTCCGGCACTCCGAGCGGGACCACCAGCCGTCGAATCGAATCGCGAGGATCGGTCGCGATGTCGCTCAGATCGACTCGTTCTTCGGGGTCGGCGGTCTGTTCGATCATGACCATCTGTTCGATCACTCTGGCCAGATAATCGGAATTCTGGAGGAGCCAGCGATATCCGTCAGCGTCATTCCGCGTCGCGAGCGCCGCGCGATTGCGGGCGATCTCCCCCCAGGGATCGTGTTCGCGGCGCGATAAGGGATGGGTCGACCGATGGGATTCGAGCATCGACCCGAGGATGCCGCGTGGATCCCGAGTGACGTGGATGAGGCGGCAGGACCGAAGATGCGACAACGGCATGTTGTCTCGGGAATCAATCACCATCACCACCCGGCAGGCGCGTTGGAAGAGTGGGCCACGTCGCTGATGGGTGAGGATCCGCCGGGCGGGAATTTTTCGTTGCTGGCACGCATGTCGAATCACGCTCCATGTCCACACCGATGCGCACTTGTGGTGGGAGACCACGATCACGGGATCGCCGCTCGGATGGATGAACTCCCTCGCGTAGCGAGCAGCCGTCCTGGCGCGATTCAAGTTGGCAAGGACGAATCCCAAGGCAGGCCTCCATGCGGTCTTGTGACTCTTCCGGTGGAGTTGGCGAGATCGATCGGAGATTCGTCGCCGATCGATCATGCATTCAGCGTCGATCGTGGATGTCGGGTCGTGACAATGGCGGACTTCCGTGGATGGAACAAGTGATCATCGCAGGTTGCGGCGAAGGCATCCTTCAGCCAGTCGGTGGGGGCAGCGTCGAGGAGATGAAGTTCGTTCGAACCGGATTGATTGATGGACATCGTGTGGTTTCCTCCATGAGCGGGCTGGCGAGGATCGAGATGCCTGTGGGATCAAGGGCCCGTTCCAGGCGGGCAGCCTTCATGACGCGGTCCGGCCTGGAACAGAGACCCGGGCATGCATCACAAGACCAATGGTCGCCCGACTTCACAGAACATCAACCGCAACTTCTTCCCGCTCCTACCGAGCTTGGCGCGGGAGAGTCAAATCGGCATCGGAGCCCGCCAGGAGAACCGCGGGGAATTCGGCTGGAGCCCACGGCACCGTATCGGCATTGAATGGACATCAGGGAAGGCCTCGGAAACCTTGCCTGACGCCGAGTTCGGATCAGGTCCGACGACCACTCCACGCTCACGCGGCTGGTCGACAACTGCTGGGCGGGCTCCAGCTGAGGGTGGGACCCCGACTCCGATGCATCGTCCTCGGAGCGGTTGACCCCTTCCGGCTGGAGCGGAGAAACGCGGAATGGGCGGTTTTTTGCAGGGCCCGAATCAGCTGTTCTTCTCTTTTTTCGAGTCTGACGACGTCTGGCGCCCAGGGGGGTGATTCCTCCTCAACGTAAGGTGAGGATTTTCTGACTTTTCTGGCGTCCTTTTGATAACTTGTTGGCCCGGCCCGTTTCCCAATCTTTTTTGGGCCTCCCCACGCAAGGGGTTTCCTTGCAGTTCCCACATCCCGTTCAGAAGGACATCTCGACATGAATCATGGCATGACCCTCATGGCTGCCGCCGGCAGCCTGCTCCTCACCGGTGCAGCCACCGCCGGTGCATTCCAAAGCCTCAGCATGGAACTGGTCAATACCGGTAATGAGGGCAACTCGTACCGTCTGTTCGCCAATCTGGCCACCGGTGCCCGAATCGACGCCGTCTATGGCAACTCGCAGGGCGATCTCGAGATCAGTACGACCAACGGGGCGTCGATATACCACAACGCCAACGGCGGTCCGACCTCCAAGGAGATCAACAGCAACTTCTTCCCGTTCGTCCCGAGCATGGAATGGGACAGCTACGTCAGCATCGGTTCCTACTACCAGAACGGCGCCCCCTTCGGCGACAACAACCTCAATAACATCGGGGTGGATTGG
>NYSW01000058.1 GCA_002683195.1 Phycisphaerae bacterium | reverse complement strand
AGCGTCAGCATCGCGACGATGGTGATCGGCTTCGACATCGACCAGATCGGGAACAACGTCCGGTCGGTGATGTCGCGATCACCGGGCCGGCCGGAATTCACGATCGACCGGCAGCGGGTCTGTCCGTCCTTCACCACGATGACCACGTTGCTGCCGGTCANCTGATCGTCGATCAATTCGGNCTGCANCGCTTCGATCCCGCGTTCGAGATCCGGAGGGATCGAACCGGCGAGTCCGTCGGCCGGGAGTCCGGCGATCAGGAGGAGCATGCCGGCGATGACCGGGAGATTCGAGATTCGGATGCGGGCTGGGAGCATGGAGGCCTCGCGGGGGATGTCGAATTCACGATATCGGCCCGCCCATGATAATCACGGCGCTCCGCTCCCGAGGGAGACGAAAGAAACGATCCCGCCCCGTGCAGACGGGGCGGGATCGCGATTCGTTCGGATGTGGGCGGGCGGNTCAGAGATTTCCGCGGCGGTCCTGCTCGATCTCCAATGCTTCGAAGAGCGCCTTGAAATTGCCCTTCCCGAAGCTCTGGCTTCCGCGGCGGCTGATGATCTCGAAGAACAGGGTCGGGCGATCCTGCAGTGGCTTCGTGAAGAGCTGCAGCAGGTAGCCCTCGTCGTCCGCGTCCACGAGAATGCCCAGATCCTTGATCCGTTCGTGATCTTCCTTGACCGGCTCGTGGCCATGGGACGTGAGCACTCCGTTGACCCTGGCCCAGACCGCCTCGTAGTAGCTGTCGGGAAGGGTGAGGAAGTCGACGCCGCGACGCCGAAGCTCCTTCACGGATTCCAGCTCGTCATCGGTTCGNAGCGCCAGGTGCTGGACGCCGGGGGTCATCGAGTGCCACTCGAGGTATTCGAGGATCTGGCTCTTCTTCTTGCCCTCGGCAGGTTCGTTGATCGGCATCTTGATCAGGTGATTGCCGGAGGCCATGACCTTGGACATGAGGGCCGAGTATTCGGTCGAGATGTCCGCGTCGTCGAAGTGCTTGAACATCGCGAACTCGAGNACGTTCTCGTACCAATCGACCCAGTGGTTCATCTTGCCTTCCTCGACGTTGCCGACGCAGTGGTCGACGTACTTGAGGCCGCACGGGTTCGCGCGGTTGTAGGCATTGAGGGCGAAATCAAAGGGTTTGAAGTCGGGGCTGAATGCTCCGCCCTTCTTCACCTCGGGAAGGGCGTAGGCGCCGCTTCGACTCACGAACGTGTGAACGGCCCGGCCGTAGGTCTTGATCCCCGCCATGGTGACCGATCCGGTGGCGTCCGAGATGGTCCGCGGTTCGGAGGCCGATTCGCCGCCGTTGGCGATCGCNCGTTCGTAGGCCTTCTCCGCGTCATGGACGCTGAAGGCGATGTCCTTGACACCGTCTCCGAACTTGACCAGTTCCTCGTTGATCGGGTGTGCCGCGTTGAGCGGAGTCTCGAGGATGATCCGGATGTTGCCCTGGCTGAGCAGATATCGCGCGCTGTCCCGGCTTCCGGTGGTGAGGTCGGCCAACTGCGTCACTTCGAAGCCGAAGGTGTGGGCGTAGAAGAAGGCCGCTTGCTTGGCGTTGCCGACGTAGAACCGAACGTGGTCGACGTCGATCAACTGCAAGGGGTCGGTGACGAGTCCGCCCGCGGTGGCGGGGGATGAACTGGCGGTGGTCATCAGGTGCACTCCGAAGTCGATGACGCCGGGCGAAGGCCGCGGAGTCCGGGACGGGGGGCCGGCGGAGACAACTGGCATCCGACGGCGACCGAACGGGAAAGTGTACCCGTGGATGACGCTTGATTCCCGGCTTCAGGGGGCTGAAATCCGGTTCTGGATCCGCTCGGGGGGTCAATACTGGATGGCAGAGTGGATCGGCACGTCATCAAGCTGCTTGCGGCCGTGAAGAAACTCCAGCTCGATGAGGAACGTGGCCGCAGCGATCTCCGCTCCGGTCCGTCGAACCATTTCGATGCAGGCCGCCATGGTTCCCCCGGTGGCCAGGAGGTCATCGACCATCAGGACTCGTTTTCCGGCGTCGATGGCATCGACGTGCATTTCGAGCACGTCTCGGCCGTACTCCAATTCGTACTCCGCCCGATGGACCTCGCCGGGGAGTTTTCCAGGCTTTCGAATCGGGACGAAGCCGCAGGAAAGGGACTGGGCGATCGCGGTGCCGAAGATGAAGCCCCGGCTTTCGGCCCCGACGACCAGGTCGACTCGATCACGCCGAAACGGGTTCGCCATCACTTCGACCGCCATCGCAAGTCCCCCTGGATCTCCCAGGAGCGGAGTGATGTCCTTGAAGAGAACACCGGGCTTGGGGAAATCCGGGATGTCCCGAATCAGGGCCTTGAGGGTGGGAATCGCGTCGGTCATCCCCGGATGGTAACGCCGGAAATGGGCTCGGGCTCCGGAACGTCTATGATTCGGGCATGGGTACCAGTTCCTCGAACAAGAGTCAGATCGAAGTGGTCGAACCGATCGGTTCCCGAGTGCTCATCCGCAAGGATGAAGACAAGAAGATCACCAAGGTCGGCATTCACCTTCCCGACAAGATCGAGATTCCGACCATCACCGGTCGGATCGTCTCCATCAGCGCCCAGGTTGATCGAGACGAGGACTATCCGATCCGTCAATACGACCGAGTCCTCTTCAATCCGAAGCAGGGCGTGCCGGTGGATTTCGAAGGCGACAACCGCCTGTTCGTGATCCCGGTCGAAGACGTGGTCGCGGTGTTCCGGCGCGAATCCTGATCGATGGACTCCGACTCCGGTTCCAGCCTGGATTCAGAAGCCGTTGACCCGCCGCGTCGGGTGGAGCGGTTCTCCGGCTCGATTCGAGCGCAGGTCCGTCCGCCGGGTTCCAAGAGTCTCACCAACCGAGCGATCATCCTGGCCGCGCTCTGTCGCGGAGATGGCGTTCTCCGGCACCCCTTGCGCTCGGATGACACCGACGGATTGGTCAAGGCCTGTGAGACACTCGGGACGATCATTCGCCTCGAAGGTCACGTTCTTCGGCTCGACGGAGGCGACGGTCGGTTTCCCGGTGGGGGAGACTTGAATCTCGGGGCGGGAGGCACGCCGACCCGTTTCATGGTCGCGGCCGCCAATCTGGCCAGACTTCCAGTGCGGATCGACGGTTCGCCTCGCATGCGAGAACGTCCGGTCGGTGAAGGGGTCGCCATGATGGAGGCGATCGGGGCCTCCATTGATTTTCTCGATCGACCGGGGTGCCTGCCGCTCGTGGTCCGGCCGAGCGGCACCGGTCTCCGGGGAGGTGTGATCGACGTCGCGCGGACCGCGAGCAGTCAGTTCGTTTCCGCCGTCATGCTGGTGGCCGCGTCGACCGAGAAGGGCGTCGCCCTGCGCTTCGTCGAGCCGCCGACCAGTCCGACCTACCTTGAACTCACCCTGGATGTCCTGGCCCGGGTCGGGGTGGAGGTGTCGATCCGGCGTCAGCCGGATGGCGGACTTCAATCGGTGGAGATTCCGCCGCAGGTGATCCCTGCCTTCGATATCGAGATCGAACCCGATGCCTCCAGTGCGGTCTATCCCGCGGTGTTGGCGGCCTCGCATCCGGGATCGCGGATCGAGATTCTGGGGCTGGGGCGCGGAAGTCGCCAGCCCGACGCGGCGGCGATCGGGGCGCTCGAGGCTTTCGGCTGCCGGGTCGAGAAGCTGGCCGATCGCACGATCGTGGAAAGTGAGACCCGGCCGAACGGAGTGGATCTGGATTGCGAAGGTTTCCCCGATGCCGCGGTCGGCCTGGCGGTGCTGGCCGCCATGGCTTCGGGGCCGAGTCGGCTCTTCGGTCTGGAGACGCTTCGGGTCAAGGAGTGCGACCGGGTCGCAGCCCTCGCGATCGAGCTTCGAAAGGTTGGTTGCACGGTCACCGAGGAACCCGGCGAACTCCACATCACGCCGCCGGCGGTGGGCCATCGCCTTCCGGAGTCCCCGATCTCGATCGGAACCTGGGATGATCACCGCATGGCGATGGCGTTCGCGGTGCTGGGGCGGACACTCGGCCCGCTGGAGATCGAAGATCCAGATTGTGTGGGCAAGAGCCATCCCGGGTTCTGGGAAGAACTTGAGAGTCTGGTTCCCGCCGAGGGCGGCTAGCAGGTCGGGGGCTTGGTCTCGACGCCCCCGGGTGCGAGGATCCCGTACCCTTCTGGCCCTGTCGGAACTTTTTTCGGAAGCCCTCGGATCTAGACCCTTCCATGGCCGGCCTGCGACACCTTCTCCCTCGTCTCCTTCGGCGTCCCGGCCTGTTCTTCGGGGGGATCTTCTTCGCCTTGATCTCTGCCGGTGGCCTTGGTGCCGGTCTGCTCAGCCTCGGGCCTCTGCTCCGAATCATTCTCGCTGGCGACGGCCAGGAGACCGTCGCCACCCTGATCGGGCAGTACAACGCGAATCGGGAATGGCTGCGGATTCCTGAAGGCCTCGTCGAGCTCCTGCCGACCGATCCCTTTTCCGCCGTGGTGGCGATCATGGCTGGCCTCGGGGTCCTGACGGTGGTGGGTGCGACCGCGAACTTCCTCCATCAGTTCCTCGCTTTGGAACTGGCCAGTCGAACCGTGGCGGACATTCGAGCGGAGGTCTTCCGCCACGTGCTTTCGATGCCCCTGGGGTCCATTCAGCGTCGCGGAGCGGCGGAACTGGTCAGCCGGATCAACAAGGACTCCGTGTCCCTTCAGGGCGGCATGCTCGCGTTGACCAATCGTACGGTCGCCCATGTGACGAAGGGAGGCGCGGCGTTTGCCGCGGCGATCTGGTTCGACTGGCGTCTGACCCTGTTCGCACTGGTGATCGCCCCGGTTCTGGGTGGCGTGCTTCGTGCCCTTGGGCGTCGGATTCGTCGGGCCACCCGCGCTGCGCTGGAGGCTCAGGAGGATCTGCTTCGAGTCTCGAACGAATCGATCCAGGGAATCCGGGCCGTGAAGACGGCGACCGCGGAAGAGGATGCCCAAAGACGATTCGCCTCGGCCAACGACTCGGTGCTGCGGGAGGAACTCCGGATCCGGACCGCGCGGTCGCTGGCCAATCCGGTGGTCGAACTGCTGGCGGTGTTCGTGCTGATGGCACTGGCCCTGGTCGCCGCCCGACAGATCCTCGATGGTGCGATGGACTTCGATTCCTTCATGCTGACCCTGGGCGCCCTCGGGGTCGCGGGTGGCACTCTGCAGCCTCTGGCCGGGGTCTTCAACGAGATCCAGGCCGCGTCTGCGCCGGCGGAACGACTCGACGAGTTGCTCGAGGAACCGGACGAGGATCGATTGACCGCCGCATTCCCGCTCCTTCCGCGGCACGCTCGCGACCTTCGATTCCAGAACATCCATTACCGCTACCCCGGGGCCGAGCATGAGGCTTTGTCGGGGGTCGATCTCGAGATCGGATTCGGCGAGCAGATCGCGATCGTCGGTCCCAATGGCTGTGGCAAGACCACGCTGCTTTCATTGCTGCCCCGGCTTTTCGATCCTGATCAGGGCCGGGTGGAATTCGACGGAACGGACATTCGGGAGGTTCGCCTTGAATCGCTCCGCCGGCAGATCGGGGTGGTCACCCAGGAGACCGTGCTCTTTCGGGGGACGATTCGCGAGAACATCGCCTTCGGCCTCGAAGCCGACGACGATGCGATCCGCGTCGCCGCCGAGAAATCTCACGCCTCCGGATTCATCGAGCGTCTCTCCGGCGGGTACGACACGATGGTCGCCGAACTCGGTACGTCGCTCTCGGGTGGGCAACGTCAGCGGATCGCCATCGCCCGAGCCCTGCTCCGGGATCCGGCCTTGCTCATTCTGGACGAGGCGACGAGTCAGATCGACGCGGAGAGCGAAGAGCAGATCAACCTCGCGATCGGTGAGTTCCGCAACGGACGCACGGTCCTCGTCATCGCGCACCGGCTGAGCACGGTGTTGGCGGCCGATCGGATCGTGGTGATGGACCAGGGACGCGTGGTCGACCAGGGGCGTCACGAGGAATTGCTCGCCCGGTGCGATGTCTACGCGAGGCTGGCGCGAACCCAGCTCTCGCCCGCCTGAGTCGGCGGTGTTCGACTCAGGCCGCGCCGCCGAGCACCGCCCACGCCAGGGCGACGGCGGCGGCGGTGGCCGCGATGCACGCGACCACGCACGTCACGATCCAACCCTGCATCACACCCGCCCGTTGGTCGCTTCGCTGTTCTCGGTCTCGGAGATCCGCGGCCAAGGCCTCCATCGCTTCGGCGGTTACCCGGTTCGTCCGTGACGTCTCGTGCAAGGTCGAGGTCAATTGGTCGAGACGCTTGGCGGTCTCTTCCGCGAGTTGATGGTTGGCATCGAGTTGCTGCTGGACCAGTCCGAACAACGCTGATTCACGATCGAGGAGATCCGACAATCGGGAAAGGACCGCGGACTCGGCCTCCGCTCGGTGCTCTTGATTGCTGCCAAGTTCACGAACCGCTTCGATCAGTTCGGTCTGTCCCGAGCTCACCCGTTCCAGTTCGCTGACCGCCCGGGGCATGGCTTCGATCGATCGAAGGGCCTGGTCCTGGGTCTTCCGGCCGGATTCGATGGCGGATTCCACCCGACCAAGGACTTCGAAAGCGTCGATCACCCCCGGCCCGGGGTCCGGGAGAGGAGTGATGGCGTCGGAGACATCCCCGGTCGCGGGGGCCACCGGCTCGGAAATATCGATCTCCACCGGGCGGTTGGTACCGAAGAGGCGACGGAACGACTTCAGAATCGGCATCGGATACTCCATCGAGGGAAACGCGGGAACCGGTACTGTACGGCCCGATGCACCAATCACGTCAATCATCGACCGCCATTCGTCGGTTCGGCTTCGATCCGCAGGCTGGCGGGGGGAGGATCCGGGCCGGGATCCGATGTTGGCTGGCGGTGTTGGCGGTTTTCGCCGCATCTCCAGGCTGCCATCGGCGTGAAGCACCCACCGCAGCGTCACCCGCCGCCGGGGTGGCGAGTCTGTCGCCCGCCATCACCACCACCCTGATCGATCTTGGCGTCGGTGACGACGTGGTCGGAAGNACCCCGTGGTGTCGCGGGGTCGATGATCGACCAGTGGTCGGAACCCTCGAAGGAGTGGACGCGGAGATGCTGGTGGCGATCCGCCCCGCGGTGGTTCTGCACCAGCCGCCAGCGACCGGATCCGATCCGGTCCTGCTGGGACTTCGTGATCGTCTGGGATTCGAACTCGCGGGTGGGCGTCTGGATGGAGTGGCCGACCTGTTGTCGCTGCTGGACGAGGTGGCGCGGCTCCANCTCGCGGAGCCTCGACGAATCGAAGAACGCCGTCGTCAGCTGCGGGAGATCGCCACCCGGAATCGTCGCCCGATCGAGTCCGACGCNCCANGGGTGGTGGCCCTCCATTCCGTCGATCCCGTCGGGATCGCCGGACGGCACACCTATCTGGGGGAGATCGTCGCCGCGGCCGGCTTCCGGAANCTTGCGACCGCCGGAGGGTGGCGGACCTGGTCGGTGGAGACGCTGCTTGACGCCGAGCCCGATTTGATCCTCGTCTTCTCCGGCGATGGTGACGGTGGGAGGATCGTCGCATGGCTGGAAGCGCTCGGCTGGTCGAGCCCCCCGGCGATCGTGGTGGTCCCCGGGGCCGATGCGTTCGAACCCAGTACCCGAATGCCCCTGGTCCTCGAGGCGTTGGAGCNAGCCACGGAAATGGTCGGCGGTGTCGAACATGAATGAGTCTCGAGCCGTGACCGATCGCTCGGCTTCCTCGTGGGCTCCTCTGGCGATGCTGTTGCTGGTGGTCGGGTTGGCCGCGCTTCGGTTGTTGGTCGGTCGATCACTCGATGACGTTGGGAACGTGGTGCCGACGTTCGGAGTCCCGGATCAGGTGGTGCTGGGGCTGCGACTGTCCGCGACCACGGCCGCCATCGTGGCGGGTGCGGCGCTCGGGCTTTCGGGGCTGGCGTTCCAGGTCCTGCTTCGGAATCCCCTGGCCAGTCCCTGGATTCTGGGGGTGTCGGGGGGTGCGGGATTCGGCGTGATGCTGGCTTCGTTTCTAGTGCAGCTGGGGGGGGTGGCCGCNGGCATCGGAGGACTGTTGCTCTGGGGAGCAGGATTGCCGGCCGCGGCCGGTGGTGCGTTCCTNGCGGTTCTGGTGGTGGCGGCCCTGGCTCGATCGATGGGGGGATTCGACCCGGTGGGTCTGGTGCTTTGCGGCGTCATCGTGGGGGCGATCTTCGGCGCCGGAACGATGCTGCTGCAGCACATGGTTCCATCCGGTGTGCGGGGTGACTTCGTGGGGTGGATGATGGGGCGGATTCCGGAAGTCGTTCCGGTGTGGCTGCTTCTGTCCGGTGGCGGTCTGGTCGGGATCGTGGTCGTGATCGGTGCCGCGGCCGCACCGACGCTCGATGCCGCCTGTCTTGGTGATGATGAAGCCCGCAGTGTCGGCGTGCCGCTCGATGTGGTTCGCCGGGGACTCTTTCTCGCCGGTGGCGGATTGGCGGCGTTCGCCGTGGTGCTGGTGGGGCCGATCGCATTCGTCGGTCTGCTCGCGCCGCATGCCGCGAGGCTGATCGTCGGACCTCGGCATCGACGCCTGGTGATCGGAACCGCCGTGGCCGGCGGCGGCGTGCTGCTGCTCGCGGATGCGGGGCGACAACTGGTCGATTTTGGATGGGGGCGACTCCCGGTGGGGGTGGTCACCGTCTTGATCGGCGGCCCGGCGTTCCTTGGGCTTCTTCTGCGGCGAGGAGAACGAGCATGACACTCTCCACGCACGGTGTCGAGGTCCGCTTCGGCCCGCTGAAAGCACTGACTGGTCTCGATGTGACGGTCGAACCGGGGCGGATCACCGCCATCCTCGGTCCGAACGCGGCGGGAAAGAGCACGCTGCTGCGAGTCATGGCCGGATTGCAGAAAATCGATGCCGGTGAGGTCCGTCTGGATGGAAAAAGGCTTGGTGAGTGGGGGCCGCGAGCGCGGGCCAGATCCCTCGCCTATCTGGCCCAGCAGCCTGATGTCTCCGGGCCGTTCACGGTTTCGGACGTGGTGGGATTCGGCCGTCTGGCTCGGGGCGCCGACCCTGGAAACGCGGACGCGGTCGATCGGGCACTTCAGGCCACGNGCCTTCAGTCGGAGGCCGGCCGTCGTTATCACCATCTCTCGGTCGGACAGCGGCAGCGTGCGAGTCTTGCGCGAGGTATCGCCCAGTTGTCCGGGGCGGGGTGGTTGCTCCTGGACGAACCGTTTGCCGCCCAGGACCCGGGAGAGGTGGTTCGGCTGATCGGGGTTCTGGCTGAACTTCGGCGAGCAGGGATGGGCATTCTGGCGGTGGTACACGACCCGGCCACGGCCTGGGCGGTCGCCGATCGCGTCCTGCTGATGAATGCGGGAAGGCTGGTCGCCGAAGGCTCGGCCAGCGAANTTCTCCAGCCGTCGCGACTGGAGACGCTCTACCGGGTGCCGTTTGAGATGGGGCCTGCTGGTCCCATGCCCCGGCTTCGGGCTGGAAAGGAGTAGACTGCGAGCGTGACTAGTACCTTCTTGATCTTCGCCGCGATCGCGGTCATTCAATTCCTCGCTCAGGCCGTCGCCAAGGCGTCCGAAAAGAGGAAGAAGGCATTGTTGAAATCCGGCGGCGGCCCCGAGTCTCGTCCGCAGCCACCGACCTCGGCCGAGAAGGNCGATCTCCAACCGTCAGGCACCGCGGCTTTGATCGTGGAGTCCGTGAAAGATTCCATCCTCGAGGCCTCAGGCATCCCGGGTGCGACCTCTTCAGCGAAGTCCTCAACTAATGAGGCGACGGTCGTTGAATTGCGAAAAAGACGTATCGAAGCCCTCCGAAGGCGGCAGGAAGCGATCGCCGCTTCCGAAGCCTCGGCTTCGACGCCGCAAGCATCCAATCGGCCCGCTCAACGCTCCCCGCAGCCACCGGCCCAGCCGCCGATGACGCCCATGAAGCGGTCGGATCAAGAGGTTGATTCGAGCCGAAGATNGAACNGGTCTCGCGATGCGAAATCGCCGCGTAAGACCATTTCAAAGGCGAAATCGATCTCCAGTGGTCAAATTGGGACCCAGTTGAGGAAGCGGCTGCGAGATCCGCGTTCGTTCCGAGAGGCGTTCGTCTTGTCCGAACTTCTCCAGCCTCCGGTGGCGATGCGAAAACCGGCTGACCAGGGCTGAGGCGGTATCCAGCCCACCAGAAGCTTGAAAACGGTCGAGTGAATGGCGGGTTCTCTGCCATTGGGATGGTTTTCGGGGGGTAATCGCCCCCGTTTCGCTGAGGTTCGCGAACGTACCACGCTCATCTGTTAAGATTTCGTCCCTTATCCGTGGCGTTGGGAGATTACAAATGATTGATATTCGAAAGCTGAAGGAACTGGTTCGATTGATGGTCGCCAATGACCTCACCGAGCTGGACCTCCGAGACGAACAACAGCAGGTGAGCGTCAAGCGAGGCGGCCCCCAGGCCGCTCCCGTGGTTCATCAGGCTCCAGTGGCCGCCGCACCCGCCGCGCCCGCCGCGTCGGCTCCCGCAGCCGAGCCGGCTGCCCCGGCCGAAGACGAAGGGTTGATCGCCATCGAAAGTCCGATGGTCGGGACCTATTACTCCAAGCCGAGTCCGGAAAAGCCATCCTTCGTCGCGATCGGAGATTCGATCGGCGATGACTCCACGGTCTGTTTGATCGAAGCGATGAAGATCTTCAACGAGATCAAGGGGGGCCAGTCCGGAACCGTGGCCAAACTCCTGGTCGAGAACGGGGAGGCGGTCGAGTTCGGCCAGCCTCTGATGCTCGTCAAGCCTGCCTGAGCCAGACACATGTTCAAGCGCATCCTGATCGCCAATCGGGGCGAAATCGCCCTCCGAATCATCCGAGCCTGTCGTGAGCTCGGCGTGTCCCCGGTCTGCGTGCATTCGCTTGCGGATGCCGATGGGCCCTGGTTGGAATGGGCCGATGAGTCGGTTTGTATCGGCCCCGGGCCTTCGGCCGAAAGCTACCTTCGGATGGACCGGATCATTTCGGCGGCCGAATGCACCCATGCGGATGCGATTCATCCCGGATACGGCTTCCTGTCGGAGAACGCCGAGTTCGCGGCGGTCTGCCGCGACTCGGGCTTCACCTTCATCGGTCCCAGCCCGGAAGCCATGGCGCTGCTCGGGGACAAGGTCTCCTGCAAGCAGATGGCCCGGAAGGCAGGCACGCCGGTCTTCCCGGGAACCGAAGGTGAAATCGAAGAGATCGACGAGGCCATCGCGGTGGCGAAGGAAATCGGTTTTCCGGTNATCGTGAAGGCAGCCTTTGGTGGCGGTGGTCGCGGCATGCGGATCGTCCGCAGCGAAGACGAACTCGGCGATGCGGTGGAGAGTGCCGCGCAGGAAGCGGCCGCCGCGTTCGGGAACGGCAGCGTCTACGTCGAGAAGTATCTTGAGAAGGCTCGGCACTTCGAGGTGCAGACCATCGGCGATGGCAAGGGCAATGCCGTGCACCTCTACGAACGAGATTGCACGAGCCAGCGTCGCCATCAGAAACTGGTGGAGGAAGCGCCCGCCGCCGGCGTCGATCCGGAGAAACGGGATCACGTCTGCGACAGCGCGGCCCGGCTGATCGCCAGTGCCAACTATGGCGGCGCCGCGACGGTCGAATTCCTGATGGATCACGAGCAGAATTTCTACATGCTCGAGGTCAACACCCGAGTTCAGGTCGAACATCCGGTCACCGAGATGATCACGGGTGTGGACATCGTCCAGGAGGGGATTCGCATCGCTTCCGGTGAACCGCTGTCCATTCGTCAAGAGGACATCGTGGTTCGCGGCCATGCGATCGAATGTCGAATCAACGCCGAGGATCCGGATCGGAACTTCATGCCTCAGGCCGGCCTGATCGAGACCTTCGATCCTCCGGGAGGCCCNGGGGTGCGGCTCGACACCCATGCNAGGGCGGGGTATCGCATTCCCCCGAACTACGATTCGATGATCGGCAAGTTGATCGTTCACGCCCCCACCCGGGAACAGGCGATCGCTCGAAGCCTCGAAGCACTGCGTCAGTTTCGGATCGGTCCGATGAAGACCTCGATCTCGCTCCATCGCCGCCTGCTCGATCGGCCGGAATACCGCAGTGCCGATTTCGACATCAAATGGGTGGAACGCTGGCTCGCGAGCGAAGAATGATCNCACCGCACGATTCCGCCCTCTGATCGGGGCGGGGTCGAGGTGTCGAAGTCCCGTGAATGCACATGCACGAAACGGCCCCGCTCCAGGAGCGGGGCCGTTTCGGGCATGATTCATCGGCTCGAGCGAGCCTGATCCGGGCTCACTCGACCAGTACGTTCGTGACGCCGACGGTCTCCCCGCCGACCATGATGGCGACGATTCGTCGGCCGAGCGGAATGCTGAAGAGCACGTCGAGGTCGTCGCGGCCGGCCGAGGACAGTTGGGGAAGATCCGCGAGGGTGGGCACGCCGCGTCGGGCGTCGAGCTTCACGTTGAGCAGGTTGTCCGAGGCCTGGACGTGGAGCCAGCCGATGGGCAGGTAGGTGTTGCCTCGGTCGTCGACCAGCATCAGTGGGGCCGTGTTTCCCGCCTTGGTTCGAACGTCGCCCCAGATGTCGATCGGACTCTTGCCTCGGCTGACGTCCAGCTTGACGATCTTCGTGCCGGGGAGTTGGTAGAGCTTGTCCACCCGAAGGGACTTGTTCACCGAGCCCTTGGTTCGAGAGGGCACGTCCGCGCCGGGCGAGAACGTGATGGTGTTCTTCTGGGCCTGCATGCCGGAGGCCATGCTGTTGCGGTTCAGAATCACGCCGAGTCGGCTGTCGAGTTTGACGTAACTCGCGGGGATGGACCTCGCGGACGGATCGAAGGTGGCCGTGGCCCCGTCACCGAGGTCGAGGACGGCGAGGTCGTCGCTGGCGGCGGCGAGGGGGATGCGGAGTCCCTTGAACATCAGGGCGGACGGCGCCTGGCCCTTGAGTCCGCTGGACGGGAAACTCAGGAGGAAGGACACCTTCTGTTCGCCCGGGACATTGGTGGCGTAGTTGGTCATGCCATCGAAGACGTAATTGAGCCCGCCTTCACGCCAGCCGGTCGGGAAGACCACGGCCGGTGAACTGCCCGATCCCACGAGGTGGGCCTGGGACGCGCTCAGCACGAAGTTGGACCCTCGGTGGAATCCCTCTCGATCCACGGTGAGCGGAAGAACCACCGTGACCTCGTCGGAGCCGGGGTAGGCGCCGACGTACGGGGTCCCGACCGTCAAGTCGTCGGGGGAGGCCGCCAATTCGATTCGGCCCGACTTCACGGTATCTCGCTGGAGTCCCCAGGCCTGCTTGGAAAGGGCGGGGTAGGAGGTGGCGAGATTGCCGCGATTGGTCAGGGGGGCGAATGCCCCGACGCTCAGGTTGTCGTAGAACGCTTCGGTCGCCAGAACCACCGGGCTGATGGAGCTCTTGGTGGCGGGCTGGGCGGCGTTGCTCTGAGTACGGACGAAGCCGCCGCCCAGGGTTCCGACCGGAAGGAAGCCAAGGCCGATGAGGCCAATGCCGGCGGTGAGGACACCGCTGGCGAATCCCGTGGTCGAACCACCGATGATGTCGGCGAGATGCGGGAAGTTCAGGCGTTCCGGAATCAGGAGGTTTCCCCCCAGCCGGAAGATGAAGAGGGAAAGGCAGAAGATGGTGAGGAGCGAGACTCCCCAGGCNTACTCCTTCATCGCCCCGCCCAGCATGATGTGGGCGAGTGGTTCCCAGAAGGCGAAGGCCATGGCGCCGGCGGCGATCACGCAGGCGAGATGGACCAGCCCGCTGAAGAAACCTTCCTTGAAGCCGAACCAGTAGGTGGCGAGAAGAACGATCAAGATGGAGATGGCAAGTGTCATCGTTGGCGATCCGGTCGGATGCGAGAGGGCGTTTCGACGGGGAGCGGGCGGGGTCTGTTCAACGGCTCGAGCCGGCCGCTGCGGCCGGACGCGAGGACTTTTCGGGGCTCAATACTCGAGCGACCTCTTCGAGGCTCGTCTCGCCGCGGGCCACCTTTCGGAGGGCCGCTTCCTGCATGAGCATCATTCCAAGNCTGCGACGGGCGTGGGTGTAGGCACCCTTGAGGTCGCCGCCGGCCAGAAGCTTTCGGGCGTCACGATCGATGGGCATGACTTCGAACACGCCGAGCGTTCCGAAGAAACCGGTGCCTCGGCAGGTGGGGCATTCCTCGATCTTGTTGTTCTTGACCTGCACCCGACCGCTCTGGCGGAAGAGCTGGACGTTGGCGGGATNCTTTGTGATCCGGACGTCTGATCCAGCCGCTTCCCCTTGCCCTCCGACTCCCTGATCGCCAGCCCGATTTGCCTTGATCCCGAGCTTCTTCGCCTGGTCGGGGCTGGGCGTGAANGGTGACTTGCACTCGGGGCACAGTCGGCGCATGGTCCGGCAGGCGACGACGTTGGCCAGTGGTTTCGCCGCGTTCGTCAGATCGCCCACGGCTCGGAACCACTCGGTGACCGCGCCGGCGACGCCGTCCTTGGTCTGGATGCCGAGGTAGACGAGAGGGCCGTCGAGGCCGACCAGGGCCGCCTGCGTTCCGGTGGCGGGGTCTTGAAGGTCACTGACCATCACGATGTCCGGTCCACGCCGGATGATCGAGCGGAGTTGCGTTGGGAAGTCGAGTTCCGCGTCCGCGGGGTCCCACTCGGAGTGGTCGACGCCTTCGACCATGCGTTGGATGTCCCGCTCGAGGGTCTTGATGTTGCAGGTGTAGGCGTCGTGACGCTTGAGCAGGGTGGTGAGCGCGGTGGTGAGGCCCTGTCCGGGCGCCGCCGCCACGAGTATCACGCCGTGCCGCGAGGCACCGTCTTCGGTCGCGGCCAGCACCTTGAGCTGTTCGGGCTCGAAGCCCATTTCGTCGAATTCCCGCAGCAGCTGGGCGTCCCGGTCCAGGTCGATTCGCAGCTTGATGCCCTGCGAACTTCCGCTGGTGTTGAGGTTCAGGGCCACCCGGCGTTCCTCTTCGCGGACCTTGATGCCGCAGCGGCCCCGCTGGCGCTTGCGTCGTTCTTCGACGTCAAGGCCGGCCGCCTGCTTGAGGTAGTCCACGATGCTGGCGGCGATCTCCTTGGTGAGCGGCTCCCGCTTGTACCGGACGCCGTCGATGATCTGGGCCGCATTGCCACCCTTGCTGGTGACCGCGAGTTCGAGGCGGCTGCTTCGTGCCCCGATGGCGGGCAGAAGCAGATCTTCCATCGCCAGGTGGATCTCCCGGAGAGGATCCTCTTCCTCGGGGACCGGTCGCTCCTTCAACTTGGCGTCGAGCAGGATCGCGGCGGCGCCTCGCTGCACGGCCTTTCGCTTGCGGGCGGCCATGCGGTCGCCGACTCCGATCGAGTTGAGCTGGAATTTCTGGGCGTCGCTTTCGACGTTGTCGTTGCGATACTTCCAGTAGGCCAGCAGAGGTGCGATGAGAATCGCCATCATGGCCGGCAGGCCGGCCAGGAACAGGGGGATCATCAGCACCGCCACCAGGGCGAGGCAGCCACAGACCAGGAACGTGATGTTCCAGAGCGCGACGTTGTGATTGAAGAAGCGGAGGTCCTTTTCAAGGACCGAGCTGATCAGCCTCAGGTACACGCCGAGAACGACGAGCATCACCAGAGGCTTGATGAAGTCCACGAGGTTGAGCGCGGAGGCGTTGGCGGCGAAAAAGGCGACGGGTTCGTTCATGTCTCGAGGTCCGGTGCGGACTGGGCGGTGGAGATTCGACTCGGTGGAGCGGAACGGATGATCAGGAGATGCCCTTGAGGCGCATCTTCAATTCTTCGGGCTTCGGGGTGGCGCCGAGGGCGACATCCTGGTGGATGAACTCATCCTCGACCAACTTGACGAGTGCGGTGGTGAAGTCGAGCATGCCTTCGTCGAGGCTCTGCTTGATCACCTGAAGCAGTTCGCCCTCCCGGCCCTCGATGATGTACTTCTGCACCGCAGGCGTGTTGATCAGGATCTCCAGGGCGGGGATCCGGGGAATGTGGGCGTGCAGCGTCGGGAGCAGCTTCTGATAGACGATCGCACGAAGGTTGTAGGCCAGGAGTTTCCGGATCTGCTCCCGCTCGTTCTCGGGAAACAGGTCGTAGATGCGGCCGAAGGTCTGCCAGGCACTGGATGCGTGAATGGTTCCGAAGACCAGGTGGCCGGTTTCGGCCGCTCGAATGGCGGCTTCGAACGTTTCGTAGTCACGCATCTCGCCCACGAGGACCACGTCGGGGTTTTCTCGCACCAGGGCTCGAAGGGCGTCGTTGAAGTTCAGGCAGTCGATCCCGATCTCGCGCTGATTGATCGTCGCCTTGTCGTCGGTGAAGATGTACTCGATCGGATCCTCGATGGTCACGATGTGCACGCGCTTTCGCTCGTTCACGTACTGGAGCATCGACGCGATCGAAGTCGACTTGCCGGACCCCGTCACCCCCGAGAAGAGGATCAGACCCTGAGCGGCCATCGCGATGTCGCCGAGGTTCTTCGGGAGATACAGATCCTCGAACTTCTTGATGTCCGAGGTGATCAGGCGGGCGGCCACCGAAGGCTTGCCGCGGGCCATGAACATGTTGACTCGAAAACGCCGGAGTTCGTCGTAGTCGTAGGCGAAATCGATCGAGCCTCGCTGTCGGAAGTACTCGAATTGATTCGGATCGAGCACGTCCTTGGCCACCCGGAAGAGGAGGTCCATGGTGCAGGGTTCGATCTGCATCCCCTTGAGGGAGCCGCGAACTCGGAGCCGGGGTGACTGGCCACTCTTCACGATGAGGTCGCTGGCCTCGAATTTGATGCAGGTCTCGAGCCAGCTTCGCCAGGCGACGAGGCCGTCCCCTTCGGGAATCGAGATGTCGTGGTCGATCGGAGCGGCGATCAGGGTGTCGGAATGCACGGGGGGGAGCCTCGGTCGGATGTCGGCCGAACGACGGGTAGGAGCCGGCGTTCGATGGCGGATCTGATCCTCGGGGGGGAGCCCGAGGCGTGAGCGGAAGGGTCATCGCCGGTCCTGAACGGCGATCGATCGAGACCGAGGAGCCTACCAGAGAGGCGACGCCAAGGATCGATGTCGGGGGTTCGCGGACCCTTCGCGTGGCCGGTCGGATCGGTTGCAGGTTCACCATGGAGGCAGAGGTGGCCGTTGACAGTCCGCAGCCGTGGTGGGATCATCCCCAGATGGAAGACGCCCCCGTACCGAATCCCTCGTCCGCCCATCCGAAGATCGTGCAGGAAGGTCTCACGTTCGACGACCTTCTGTTGATCCCCGCTTCGAGCGACGTCACGCCGGACTCGGCTTGTACGCGGACCCGGCTCACCCGGGATATCAGTCTCGAAATCCCAGTCATTTCGGCTCCGATGGACACCGTCACGGAATCCGCCCTCGCCATCGCCCTGGCTCAGGAGGGCGGAATCGGGATCATTCACAAGAATCTGGATCCCACGGCCCAGGCGAGAGAGGTCCAGAAGGTCAAGCGAAGCGAAAACGGGGTGATCACCGACCCGGTCACCGTCAGCCCCGACGACAGCATCGCCCGTGCGGTCGAACTGATGCACGAACAGGGAGTCAGCGGCTTTCCAATCACCGTGGGCGGAGTCCCCAAGGGCGAAGTGGTCGGGATTCTCACGCGTCGCGACATGAAGTTCCTCGACCCTTCCCGGCATGCGGAGGCGAAGGTCGGGGAGGTCATGACTCGGGAGAATCTGATCACGGCATCCCCGGATACCGGGCCGGAGGAGGCCGAGGGCATCCTCAACCGGGCCCGGGTGGAAAAGCTTCTCCTCGTCGACGATGCCGGAATGCTGGCCGGTCTGATCACCATGCGAGACCTCGAAAACGTCCGCGAGCATCCGCGAGCCTGTCGGGACGAGCGGGGCCGGCTTCGGGTCGGCGCCGCCACCGGCGTGATGCAGTTTGACCGTATCGAGGCGTTGATCGAAGCCGAAGTCGATGTGCTGGTGGTGGATACGGCCCATGGACACAGTCGCAACGTGATCGAGACGGTTCGGCAGATCAAGGCATCCCACGACATTCAGATCATCGCGGGCAACGTGGCCACCGGCGAAGGGGCGTTGGCCCTGATCGAAGCGGGAGCGGACGCGGTGAAGGTCGGAATCGGGCCGGGCTCGATCTGCACCACTCGAATCGTCACCGGCGTCGGGGTTCCGCAGATCACCGCGGTGCTCAATGCGGTTTCGGTCTGCGAAGGTCTCGGCGTCCCCGTCATCGCCGATGGTGGAATCCGCCAGTCTGGGGACATCGCCAAGGCGTTGGCCGCAGGGGCCAGCTCGGTGATGCTCGGAAGTCTCTTCGCCGGCATGGAGGAGAGCCCGGGTGAACTGGTGATTCATCGAGGTCGTCGCTTCAAGACCTACCGCGGCATGGGCAGCGAAGGTGCCATGGCCGCCGGCAGTGCCGACCGCTACGGTCAGGCGAGCAAGGTCGAGTCGCGGAAGTTCGTGCCCGAAGGCGTGGAGGGCATGGTGCCGTTCCGGGGTCGGATCGGCGAATACGTGTATCAGCTGGTCGGCGGGGTTCGCAGCGCCATGGGCTACTGCGGATGTGCCACCCTCGAGGAATTCCGGCATGACAGCCGATTCGTGCGGGTGACCGCGGCGAGCATGGTCGAGAGTCATCCTCATGACATCACGATCACCAAGGAGGCGCCCAACTACGTCTCCTCCCAGCCGGCGACCTGATCGACTTTTTCTCAGGCCCCGTATCGATCTCGAAGCGTCTGCAGTCGGGCTTCGAGCGAGGCTCGAGTGGCGGCATGGGCCGGCTCATCGGCCAGGCTCTTCAGTTCGTCGGGGTCCTGCTGCAGGTCGAACATCTCCCAGCAGCCGGGGCCCGCCGGACCGTCGCCGTCGGGATCGACCTCCGGGTAATGAATCAACTTCCAGCGGTCGGTCTTGATTCCGTCGTGCTTGGGCACGGTGTGAGGACCGTCGCTTTCGTAGTACCGGTAGTAGACCGCATCCCGCCAGTCTTCCGGAGTCTTTCGGGCGCCGGTCGCCAGCCACTCGGCGAAACTCGTGCCGTGCATCCGCGCTGGTACCTCGCCGCCGGCCAGTTCGATGACCGTGGGGGCGAAGTCGATGTTCTGGGCCATGAGGTCGGTGGTGCGGCCGCCTTCGAGTCGTTCCGGCCAGCGAATGATGAACGGGGTTCGGAAACTCTCCTCGTACATCCATCGCTTGTCGTACCAACCGTGCTCGCCGAGGTACCAGCCTTGATCACTGGTGTAGATGACGATGGTGTCGTCGGCGATGCCGAGTCGATCGATCTCGTCGAGCACCTGGCCCACGCCCTCGTCGACCGCGGCGATGCAGGAGAGGTAGTCCTTGACGTACCGCTGGTATTTCGCCCGGACCAGATCGTCCCCGGAGAGTTCGCCGGATTCCACCGCGGCTCGATAGGCCTGGTTGATGGGTTCGTAGTAGGCGTTCCATGCGGTGAGCTGGGTCTCGTCCAGTTCGGGTGGGGGACGAAGTTTGAGATCCCGTTCGTCGAGGTGTTCGGCGATGGTCATGGTCTGCAGCGTGCTCGCCGGACTGCGTCCGGCGTAATCATCGAGCAGCGTGTCGGGTTCCGAGACCTCCACGCCATCGAAAAGCCGGAAATGCCGCGGATGCGGATCCCATCGTCGGTGAGGGGCCTTGTGCTGGATGCAGACNGCGAAAGGNCGNCCNTCCNNGGCCGANGCCTCCGCGAANCGNCGCAGGGCNTCGACNCCCTGNTCGGTGATGATGTCGGTGGTGTANCCNCGGTGCCGNANCCGNCCTTCNGGGGTCTTCATCGGNGGGTTGTAGTANGGNCCCTGGCCGATCAGCACGCTGTATTCGTCGAAGCCCACGGGATNCGAACCAAGGNGCCATTTGCCGAACATGCCNGTTCGATAGCCAGCGGTCTGGAGAATCGAAGGCCAGGCGGGTTGGGATCCATCAAACGTCTGTTGGTTGGTCTGGAATCCGTGGCGAGCGGAAAAGCAACCGGTGAGAAACGCGGCNCGGCTGGGGCCGCAGATCGCGTTTTCAACGTGGAATTGATCGAAGCGGACGCCTTCCCGGGCGAGTCGATCGATCGAGGGGGTCGCGTTCACTCGACTTCCATCCGGGCGGCCGTAGGCACTGATGGCCTGCCACGCATGATCGTCACTCATGATGAAGACGATGTTCGGNCGGGAATCGCCAGAATCGCCGTTTTCACCGGAAGCCGGGACCGGGGTGGGGACGAGCAGGGCGAGNCCGAGGGGGAGAAGGCTTGATCGCACGGCAGACTCCAATTCGCGGGGAAACCGGATCACGGGNCCCCTGACCCCGGGGCCCCGGCGTCGAGGATAGCGGCCTGATGGTGAGGNNTCCCGTTTCCAGCGCCATCGTTTGGTTTTCCTTCTCCCGAACTGGAAGAGAATCGACCGATCTATGCTTCCNAGGGATTGTCNCCCCGTATCGATTCGTCTTTCGCCTGCCAACGGCCGTTTCCGGAATTTTCTGACCATGAGTATCGACCCGCTCCCGCAGCAGCCCCTTCATCACGATCCCACCGCCGTCACCTCGGAAGAAATCGCCGCCGGTCTGTTGGAGCATCTGGCGGTGGAAAGTGCCCAGAGGCTCTACGAAGCCCCCGATCGGGATCGCTTCTTCGCTCTGGCGTCGGAGGTTCGAGAAGTCCTGATGAAGCGGTGGCTCGACACCCGTGATCGATACCGGCAGCAACGCTCCAAGCGGATCTGTTTCCTTTCCATCGAGTTCCTGCTCGGGCGGGCCATGCGGAACAACATCACGAACCTCGGCCTCGAGCCTCGGGTTCGTGACGCGCTCGAACGCTACGGCATCCAGTTGGAGACCCTCGAGAGCCACGAGCACGATGCGGGACTCGGCAATGGTGGCCTGGGTCGTCTCGCGGCCTGCTTCCTCGATTCCATGACCACGTTGGCGCTTCCCGCCGTCGGCTACACCCTGCGGTACGAGTACGGCATCTTCAAGCAGGAAGTCAGGGACGGTTACCAGGTCGAACGCCCTGACAACTGGCTTCGCTTCGGAGACCCATGGATGGTCCGCCGAAGTGATCTNCGGCAGCAGGTCGAGTTCGGCGACTTCGGACACGGGGGNCGAGACCACGTCATCGGCGTGCCGCACGACTATCCGGTCGCGGGCTGGGGCGGCGAGACCGTGCACACCATTCGCTGCTGGTCGGCGGTGGCACCGGACGCCCTGCATCTGTCGGAGATCGCGGCTGGTGACTACGAGGCCGCGGTCTCTCGTCGCATCGAAGCGGAGCGACTGACCAAGCTTCTGTATCCCGACGATCGGACCGCCGCCGGAAAGGANCTCCGCCTTCGGCAGGAGTTCTTCTTCGTCTGCTGCTCGGTCGCGGACATCGTTCGCCGTTTCCTGTTCGAGAACGACGACATCACCAAGCTTCCGGACGCGGTCGCGATCCACATCAACGACACCCATCCGGCTCTGGCCATCGCGGAACTGATGCGGATTCTGATGGATCGCCACGGTCTGGGCTGGGATCAGGCCTGGGAGATCACCAACCGTACCGTCGCCTACACCAATCACACATTGATGCCCGAAGCGCTCGAGAAGTGGCCGCTGCCGCTGATGGAGCGTCTGATGCCCCGGCATCTCGCGATCATCCTCGAGATCAACCGNCGTTTCCTCGACGGCCCGGGNCGAAAGCTNGCAGGCAATCCGGTACGACTTTCCGAAGCGAGCATCGTCGAAGAAGGGAAGCCCAAGCAGATCCGCATGGCCAATCTCGCGGTGATCGGATCGCACTCGGTCAACGGCGTCTCCCAGTTGCACTCGCAGCTCATTCAGGAACGCCTCATGCCGCAGTTCGCAGAGGTGTTCCCCGAGCGATTCCGGGGGATCACCAACGGTGTCACGCCNCGACGCTGGCTGCTGCAGGCCAATCCGAATCTGTCGAGCCTGATTCTGGACACCATCGGAGATGGCTGGATCACCGATCTCGATCAACTACGCCAGTTGGAGGATCATGCGGATTCCCAGAGTTTCCGCACCGCCTACNCCGAAGCCAAGCAGGCCGCCAANCGACGATTCAGCGACTGGGTCGGCGAGCATCTCCGGATCGATCTCGATCCGTCGTTCATGTTCGACGTGCAGGTGAAGCGGATCCATGAGTACAAGCGTCAACTGCTCAACCTGCTCCACGTCTGCTCGGTCTACCGGAATCTCAAGGAAGACCCGACCTTCCTTCCGCAACCGCGGGTCGTGGTGTTCGCCGGCAAGGCGGCGCCGGGCTATGAGCGGGCGAAGGACGTGATCAAGGCGATCAACAGCGTGGCCGACGTCATCAATGCGGATCCGGACGCCCGGGACCGGTTGCGAGTGCTCTTCATCCCCGACTACGGCATCACGAACGCGGAACGGATCATTCCGGCGGCGGACCTGTCCGAGCAGATCTCGCTCGCGGGTACCGAGGCCAGCGGCACCGGGAACATGAAGTTCTGTCTGAACGGCGCGCTCACCATCGGCACCCGGGACGGAGCGAACATCGAAATCGCGGAAGAAGTCGGAGAGGACAACATGTTCCTCTTCGGACTTTCGGCTTCCGAAGTCGCGGACAGCGAGTCCTGGTACGACCCGTGCTGGCACCTCGACCACGAGCCCAAGGTTCGTTCCGCGGTTGATTTCCTCCTCGGCGAGACCTTCGCGTGGAAGGACCCGGAAGTCTTCTCCCGGTTGGGCGCCATGCTCACCACCGAGGGTGATCGCTGGCGGCATCTCGCCGACCTCGGTGGCTACCTCGAGGCGCAGTCGGCCGCCGACAAGCTCTTCGCGAAGCCTGACGACTGGTGTCGAACCGCGGTTCTCAACACCGCTCGAGGCGGACGGTTCTCGAGCGATCGGGCCATTCGCGAATATGCGGAGCAGATCTGGAAGGTCAAGCCGGTTCGAACGAGCCTCGCCGCGAATCACGGACTTCCGACCGGTGATTGAGGAACGTCGGCCGGGTTTCATCGATGCGCACCTGCATTGTTGGGACCCGGCCCGACTTTCCATGAAGTGGCTGGATGAAACGCCGGTTCTGAACCGTCCCTGCGAGCTGCCCACCTACGTTGCGGATCTCGGGCGTGGGGGGTTGACGCTCGAGGGCGCGATCCTGGTGGAATCCGCGGTCGATGACGCCTCGCTCGAGGCGGAACTCGAGTGGCTGGTCGAACAGGTGGCGAAGCCGGGGCCGGTGTTGGCCGCGGTTTCCGGTTGGCGGCCGACCGCCGGCGAGGCCGCGAGCCGGCATCGCTTCGAAGCGATCGAGGATGCCCCCGGGGTGGTTGGAGTTCGGCAGGTCATGCACGGTCCGGACTGGTCCGCCGAGGACCTTCAGGACCGTCGGCTGTCGCTCGCCCTTCGGGAAGCGGGGCGACGAGGGCTGGTGGTGGAATTGTGCGTTCGGCCCGATCAGCTGGTGGCGGTGGTGGGGCTGGCCGCATCGGCACCCGAGACGACCGTGGTTCTCGATCATCTGGGGCGTCCGCGGACCGCGAGTCCGATCGACCCGAACTGGAACGATGTCCTCGGCCGCCTCGCGGAATTACCGAATGTGATGACCAAGATGTCCGGACTGGTGGAATGCTCGGACGGTGGTGGCTGGTCGACGGAGCGATTTCGTCCCTTCGTGGACGTCGCGATCGGGCACTTCGGGGCCGACCGGGTGCTCTGGGGTGGAAACTGGCCGCTCTGCCGCCTTGGCGGTTCTCTGGAGCGTTGGCTGGAGGCGACGGCGGCGATCCTGGCTTCAGCCAGTCCCGGTGAACGGGACGCGATCCTGGGAGGCAACACCCGACGGGTCTACGGGCTCCCTTCGGACTCGAAGGCCGTTTGACGTTGGAGGTCTCCGCCTCGACACTGAAGTCGGACCCGGTCGGATCCCGGCCGATGCGGCCGCGGCGAGCGGGTCCACGATCAAGGAGGATCGGTGATCGAAGACGACGAACAATCCCGGGACTGGCATCGGTTGGCGGAGGCCCTCGCGGATGGGCGGACCGACCGCGAGATCCGGGACCTCTTCTGGTGTGTGCTCGAAGCCCGGGTCCGCGGTGTGGTTCTCGCCGGTCCGGCGAACGATCCGCTGGCCTGTCGGGTCCGCCCTCGATTCCGAGGGTTGCTTCCGGATACCCATGCGGCCGAGGATTTCACCAGT
Organism: Phycisphaerae bacterium; assembly: GCA_002683195.1. The sequence continues at coordinate 24,455 of NYSW01000058.1, read as the reverse complement.
GATTTTCTCGCGGTCCTGCTCCGCAAGTTCGATGAAGGCTGCTTTCTGAGCGAGGAATTCCGGGGCATCTCCGCCGCCGAGGGGCTTGGACGCATCGCATCGGTGAGTCTGATCAAGAATCGCGCCATCACCTTCAATCGTCGACTTTCTGCGGGAGGGGTCACCGGACTTCCCGGTGATGCCCCGGGTGTTTTCTCGCTCGATGCGGGTGAGGACGGTGGGCGTGCGGGGTCGATTCCGGCGTTCCAGACGAGGGAGGGCGGCGAGGATTCGGGGCAGACCCGGGCCGAATCCGTCTGCCTCGCCGCGATCGGAGGCGATGCGGTGCTGGTTCTCGACCTTTCGCAGGTGAATGCTCGAGCGATCGTGGCCACGGCAGGGCTTCAGCTTCATCCAAGACTTGATCCGGAGGGCGTCGACCGAGCGGTCGTGACGGCGGCGGTGGACGCGGCGCTGGCCTCGGGAAAAACGATCGAAGCAGACGTGGAGCCGGCCCATCAGGCGGCCGCGACCGGTCTGGAGCGGGAAATCGAGGCGGCGATTGAAGAACGTCTGGCCCATCCCGGCATGGAACCGCGGACGGTCGATCGATGGGAGCGGAAGGTCATGCAGTTTCGCGCTCGATTGGTGATTCAGCCCTTGGATGGAAGTGAGATGACCCGGCTGTTCGGGCTGCCCTCGGTCAACGCGGGCGAGCAGCGAATCTCCAACTATCGAAAGGCACTTTCGAAGTTGCTTCCGGACCTGGCGGCGATGGTCGGTTCGGAGGAGCACTCATGACGAAGATGCCTGAATCGGAGGGGCATCCGACCGTCGGCTCCCTCTTGGAGGCGGAGCGAGCCCATCCTCTGGAGACGGAAGGATCTCGACCGTGGCGTTTCATCGATCACCGCCACCGCGATGATCATGTCCACCGTCACGTCCTGGAGTCGAGATCCGAGCGATGGCATCAGTTGATCGATTCGGAACTGCTCGCCACGGTTCGCAATACCGGGAGATCCACCGATCCGAGGTCTTTCAACCTGCTGGCGGTGGCGTACGAGGCCACGCTGGGGGCGGTACTGGATGCGGCCCTGGAGTCGGGACGGAATCACGCACGCCTGGTTCGCTTTGAACTGGCCCCGCCGGACCCGGAGGGACAGATGTTTTCTGGTCTCCATGCTGAATTTCGATCCATCGTGGCCTGGTGCCCGGAACTGAAAATTCGGGTGATTGCGGGAATTCCAGTCAGTGGGCACCGGGCGGAGGCGTACCGCCTGTTGAGCGGTTTTCGCCACGACCTTCGAGCCTCGGCGGGCCGTTTCGATCGGCGGGTCCGGGATCGTCTCCTGGACCGGACCCATCGAGGGCAGGAACGCATCGTGTCGATGCCTGCCTCCTCTGACGTCGTCGGTGACCCGGCGACCGACCCCAAGGCGCGCGGTCTGAACCCCGGTGGTTCGAGGCCCGCGGGAGAACCAGCATGATCCATGATGACATCCAACCCTCGTCACTCGGAAGAACCGTCGCATGAATTCGGAATCAGAACACTCCGGTTCGGCCGCCGATCATGGCCACGAACCCGGCGGTGCCGCGGCGATCGCCGCCTTGCAGCGACGGGTCAACCAGGGCATCGACAATCTGCGGACCGACGCGGCGCGGCTCGATGCTCAGGATCTGGCCGGCGAATTCTCGTCCTGGCTGCTTCGGGCGGTCCGACTCGCCGCGGTCGGGGATCCAGAAGGATTCGATCAATGGCCCGCCCTCGCCTCCGAACTCGGAGTCGACGTCACAGCCTCGATTCGAGAGGCCGCGATGGACGGGCTGGAAACGCTGGACGACGCCCGGGGTGAACGCCTCGCTGAAGCCATCATCGATGCCGAAGACGCAGCCTGCCTGCGGCTCATCGAACCGCAGCGAAGCAATCTGCTGTCCGACGAATCCTTTGCTCGCATCCTCTTGCTCTGGGTCGACGGGGCGGAAGGGGTGCTCACCGACGAGGACGCGGCATCGGTCTTGGATTCACATCGAGCCTCCTGGCCGATTCCGGCCGAAGCCCGCCTTTCGGTGGTTGAGACGCCGCTCGGCGAACTCGACCATCGTCTTGCCGCGACATCCATCCCGCCCGCGATTCGGCTTGCTCCGGTCTTCGAACACGCTGAAGAGCTGGCCACCTTCGATGGCGGTCGACCGACCGATGGCATGATTCGGCGATTTGCATCCCGCCGAGGACGAGCCGAGACCCCGTCCGGCCGTCATCTGGAGGTCGAAGGAACCCTCGATCCGCACTGGCAGGTCACGGTCTGGATCAAAGGAACCGCATCGGCCCTGGTTCGAGGGGTTCGGATCGGAACCCGGGCCCTGGAAATCCACCCTGATTTCGTGCCATCCTCGGAAGGCGAGGCGGATTCGGAAGCGGATCAAGGTCGGCCCCGACCCTGGTCGGTCTCCCTGGCCGGACTTCCGCTCGAGGTCCGAACCCGGCTGGTGTGCGGCGATGTGGCGATCAGCACCCTGGACGGCGGTCGATTCCTGGTCTGACCATCCGGCCTCATCGACGGTGCGGAACCGGAAACCGATCGAAAATTCGATACCGTTGGTCGTCACGACGCCGGATCACATCCCGATGGCGTCGGACCGGAGCGTTTCCCGTGTCGGAGTCGGTGAATAACCAGTCGGATGCTTCGACGGTCCTGGACTGGGCCGCGGTCTATCGTGAACTTGATCTGGAAACGGGCCGCGCGAGATACCACGAAGATCTCCGGTACGAACGCATCGCTCTGGGGCGAGGACTGGCGGAAAGACTCGGTAGACCCGACGTGTACGAAGGGCTTCGCCCCGAAGTCGAGCCGCAACGGTTGCCGCCGGCGACCGTCTTCATTCTCGGTGCCACCGCGGGGGAATCACCGGGCTGTCTCGGGCACGTCTCGGCGGCAAGCACGATTCGGAGTCTCGGACTGGTCAGCGTTGGAGGTTCCGACGCGACGATTCGCGGGGCCGAAGAAGTCGTCTCGGGCGTGATCGCCGCCACCTTGGATGCGGTCCGTCCGCTGGCGCCCGACGCCGGCTCGCCTCGGCTGGAAGTGGTCACCCCTCGCGAGGGCGAGGGAGACAGCCACGCGCTGGCGGTGGGTATGGCATCCTTGCACGCGTTGCTTGACGCATCCGCACCGCAAGGCCTGGCGGCGACTGGTGGTTTCAATCCGGAGACCCGTCGGTTCACCACCGTTTCACCGGTGACCCTGTCGGCGAAAGCCGCGGCGGCCAGCCGTTGGGGAATCACCCGGGTGCTGGTGGTCGACGGCCAGGTGATTCCGAAATCCGCTCGTCTGCCGGGAATCGAATGGTTACCGGTATCCGCGGATCCCGCGGGGTTGCTTCTGGCGTTGCTGCAGCCATCGGCAGTCAAGCGCGATCCGGTTTCCCAGGACGTTCTTCGGCAGGCTTTGGCGCTCTATGACATCCAGGTGGCCCGCTCGCGACGTGAACCATTGTCAACGGTGTTCCGAGTCACCTCGCCGTATCTGGCGATGTTCGACGCGGACGTCGACGCGGATGTCGACTCGACGTTGCAAGCGGGCGCGGGTTCCATCGGAACGGAGGATCCAGGCGGCTGGACGCCACCCGCAGAGGCCGCGATCGCAACCGCGTTGCAGGATTTTCGCGGCGATCCCATTCTCTCGCTGCTCGCGGCGGACATTCGAAGCCGGGTTCTTCTGCATGCGGGGAGAACGATCGAGGCCTCAGGATGGAATCGAGTCGTCGCGGCGCTGCGTGGGCGAGGTGATCTGCCGCCCGGCCTTCTCGGTGACCATCTGCTCTATCAGCAGCCCGCTCATGAATCGATGATCGCGATCGACCTCGCTCTTCTGGATGACGATGCGGATGGTTCTCACGCTCGACTCGATCGGGCGATCAGCTCGCTCGATCAGGGATGGACCACCCGGCATCAGAAGTTGCTGCATCTCTTCGCCACGAACACTCGATGGCGTCGTCGCTTGTATCGAGCGAGGCGAGATCTCGATCTTGACGGGGTCGTCGCGGCGTCCCGGGACCTGCTGCGACACCGTCCGTGGTGGAGTGGGCTTCTGGAGGATCATGCCACGCGGAATCTTCGCATGGGCAATAGTGATCTCGCTCGGCAGTGGAACTACCTCATCGAGCACCATCTCACCCACGCGAGTCTTTCGGATGCGCCCGGCCACGCCCTCGCGGGGGCGAGGGTTCCGAGGGCGGTCCGGGACGAGGTCCGCGCCGACACCGATCTGGTCGCGGAGATTCGTCGGCGGGAGGCGGCGATCGCCGAGCTTTCCGCGTTCGATGTTCGAGGCTTGCTCCAGGGATGGTGGTTGCTGGATGAAGTCGATGTCGAACGCGGGCGTCGAGTGTTGGAGTCGCATCAAGTCGATTCGATCTGGATCGAGTTCATGCGTCGATTCGTCGGTGATGAAGACGCCGTGGTGGTCGACGGACTCCGTGCCGCGTTGGTACCACACCTCGGTGAAGGCTCGGCCGAGGTGAATGAATCCGTCGCGGGCATCGGTCGACTGGTGGCGTTGCGAAGGGCCGCGATTCTCGATGCGGCGGAGATCCGGGGGGACGGGACCAGGGGCTGGTTGCATTCGATTCGAACCCCCGTCGGCCCGGCGAGTCTTCGTCGAGCCTTTCTCGATCTTCGTGCCGCGCCCGGCTCGATCATGGTTCGAACTCCCTATTGACCGGTTCGGGATGCGGAGAGGTTGCGTTCGGAGCCTTTCGCATCGAGGATGATTCGATGCCCAACGATGCCGATCCCGCCGTCACTCGCAAACTGGTTCGAATCGCTCGTGAGCTCTCGAGCACGGTCGACGCGCTGTCGTTCGCCGATCCGGTGGAGGTGGTCTACAACCCGCTCGACTACGCGTGGAAGTCGCATCGGCGATATCTGGGTATGGCCCATCGAGGGATCGACGCGCTCCTGTTGGGAATGAACCCGGGGCCGTGGGGCATGGCGCAGACCGGGGTGCCCTTCGGCGAGGTCGCCCACGTTCGCGATTTTCTGGGGATCGACGAGCCGGTCAAGAAGCCGGAGATCGAGCATCCGAAGCGACCGATCGAAGGCTTCTCCTGTACGCGAAGCGAAGTCAGCGGGCGGCGGCTGTGGAGCTGGGTCTCCGAACATTTCGACGGACCGGAGGCGTTCTTCGAACGTTTCTTCATCTGGAACGACTGTCCGCTGGCGTTTCTCGAGGATTCAGGACGCAATCGCACCCCGGACAAGCTTCCGGTCGAGGAACGCGTCCCGCTGTTCGACGCCTGTGATCGATCGTTGCGGGCGATCGTCAAGACGTTGGAGCCGCGGATGGTGATCGGGGTGGGAGCGCATGCCACTCGCCGGCTCAAGGATTGCCTGGGAGACCTGATCGCCGACGAGGAGGAATTGTCGGGATTGAAAGTGGGGACGGTGCTTCATCCTTCCCCCGCGAGTCCCGCGGCGAATCGGGACTGGGCGGGCACCGCCACCCGGCAGATGGCTGCCCTTGGTCTGTTGTCTTCCTGATCGGCGGGGGTTCAACGGTCGGCGGAGCCGATTTCGGGTGTGGGCGGATAGGGGACCGGGTTCCAGCGGAGATCCGTGGTGTGACCGCCATCCAGCACCAGGACGGACACGCACCGGCGAAGCAGGTGATCCATGGCTTCGGCTGCGGGGCGAACGGTCGAGCGATTGACCTTCCCGCCCAGGGTGGCATTCCCATGGATCAACTGACCGCGAAGCAGGAGCATGCGGCGAATGAATTCTTCGAAGAGCCGCTCCGCCCGACGATCACGACGCCATCCGTCGATTTTCTCGGTGATCCGTTCCTGACCGCCGAGATCCTCCGATCCCGGTTCGCTCCAGAACTCCCGATGAAAGAACTGATTGGCGTAGATGTCGTCGAGCAGCGGGTCGGCGTCGCAGATCCAGCCGAGGAGTCGATCCCGGGCATCGATGGCGGACAGATCCAGCAGGAAACGGGTGCATTCCTTCAGCTGGGATGGGCGTTCCTCGCCGGGGCGGTATTCCTGACCCCAGAGGGCATTGAATCCGATGGTTCGAAGAATGAAGGCGAGATCCTCGTCGTCGCTCGCCAGGACCTCGGCTCGATCCGCCCAGGAGAGGCAGCGATAGATGCGGAGGTGGACGCCGTCGGAGTAACGACGTCCAGACCGGTGGATTTCATTCAGAGGCTTCCAGGCGTCGCGGAGTTCGGCAAGGGTGGCGGGGGCTGGCATGAAAGCATTGTCGCCGCAATGGCTTGGCTTCGCTCAGGAATCGCAGCGAGGGTCGTTCCCGGCCAACCAGAGGCCCAGCATTTTCGGGCGATCGGTCCCGATGTGATCGACGTCCGCCTCGACCAACGCCGTCCAGACCGCTCGTGATTCGACGTGGCCCCAGAATCGAAGTCGGCGTCCCTGATCGTGGGTTCGCCGGACCAGCATCCGGAGTCTGGCTCGTGCTGATTCATCGAGCCCGGAGATCCCATAGGTACCGAGTGCGGCATGCATCGCGGTGGAGATCATCGGAACCAGAGCGGGGGATGGATTGGCATCGAGGTCTCCGATGCGGCCGTCGATGAACACTGAACGCGACGACAAGGCGGCGACCGTCTTCATCGGGCGGGCACCCGAGAGCACCACCTCGATCGGGCCTTCGATCACTCGATCGCCTTCGACCCGCCGAAGCCAGGGACGGAGAGGTTCCAGAGCAGGGAGGAGGATTTCCAGGGCTCGTTCGCCGTGCCGTTTGATGTCGATCAGCAGGGTGAGGCGACCTCCCGCGGGGAGGGGCCCGGTGGCTTCTCCCGCGGCAAGGCATCGCGCGAGCAGGGGCTCCAGGTAGAGGGCCTTGAGGGTTCGCTCGGGCTTGAGCTCCCTCTCATGATGTCCGACCAGAAGGGCGTCTCCCTCGGGAAAGACATCGACTTCGATGCTCCCGAAACCAAGCTCGAGCGCGTCCAGGAGTGGCTTTGGCTGGTAGTAATCGTTGTGGGAGTGTCCGGTGGGGAGCGAAGCCGGCACCGCGACCTCGGGCGGGGGGTCCGAGGAGGCGGAGGCGGTGACGCCGGAAGCGGCGTGGAGAAGCACCCCGGCGGACACGCCGAGAGCGATTCGGGCGAATCGATGTCGTCTGGATGGCGGAGTGTGGTGCATCCCCTCCATCGTCGTTGGATTGTTCGTCCGATGCCAGTGCCAAATCCGATCCCGGTGAGAAACCCCTTGGGTTAGGATCCACGCAACCCTCGGGAGCCTCTTCCATGAAGCGTCGCGGACTCTGGAACAAGCGATTCATCGGCCTCGTCCTGACCCAGTTCGCGGGGGCGACCAATGACAACATACTCAAGTCGGCATTGCTTCTCGCCGTCGCCGGAGGGGGAACCTGGAGCGGGTCGATGGGGCCCGGGGGTACCGGCTACGTCAACCTGTTGCTGACCGTTCCGTTCGTCCTTCTGCTGGGATGGGCGGGGCAGATGGCCGACCGGTGGCCCAAGGACCGGATCATCATCCTCACCCGTTTGTTCGAGATACCGATCGGGGTTCTGGCATTGTTCGGGTTTCTGCTCGACGATCCATGGATCGTGCTCACGGCCTTCGCACTCCTGGCGAGTGAATCCGCCTTCTTCAGTCCGGCCAAGTACGGTTGTATCCCCGAGATCGTGGACGAAGATCGGGTGAACGAGGCCAACGGCTTCGTGAACATGACCACCAACATCGCCATTCTGCTGGGCATCGGCGGTGGAGGTGTTCTCCTTCAGATCCACCCGTACTGGGTGGGCGTCGCGATTCCCACACTGGCGATCTTCGGTCTCCTGTCGAGCCTGTTGCTCCGGGGTCTGTCACCGGTGGCCCCCGAATTGCCGTGGAAGTGGAATCCATTCGGACCATATCTCACCGCGATCAGGCTGATCCGTCCGGGTCTGGTCTGGAAGTCCCTTCTGGCCTGGGGTTGGTTCTACGCCGCGGCGATCGTGGTACTTGCGGTGATCCCCGAGTATCGCCCCTATCTGCACCTGGATCCGGCGTGGGCGTCGTATCTCCTGGCGGCGGTCGGGTTGGGAATCGGCATCGGCTGCCTGGTCGCGGGACGGATTTCGGGCGATCGCATTCGCGGTGGTTTCGTCGCCCTCGGAGGACTCGGGACGGGGCTGGTCTTCTGTCTGCTGGGAATCCTCAAGCCTACGGATCTTTCCTTCTGGGAACTCTGGTGTTGCCTGTTGCTCGCCGGCATGGCGGCAGGATTCTTCCTGATTCCGCTGCAGGCAATCCAGCAACTCTGCACGCCGGCGTCGGATCGAGCTCGGGTCCTGGCCACTGCCAACGCGATGAGTTTCTTGTTGATGAGCATCGCATCGGGTCTTTATTCGGTCGTGGTACCGGCGTTCGATGTCTCGCCGACTCGGGCGACTTTCGCCTGCGGCATCCTGCTCCTGATCGTCAGCGGTTGGGTTCGATTCGGAAGTGGCCGAACGATCCTTGCCGCGAAGGCTCCGCGGAGTTCCTGACCCTGTCCCGGGGCTGATGCCAGGGGTGGTTGGGTGCTCGAAACGAGAGAATCCCGGTATCGATCATGGATTCGAGACGGACGACCCACGACGATGCATTAGAATGTCGGCGTCGGGTCGATCAAGTTCGATCGGCGAGACATTCAAGCAGCCGGAGTGGCGGAATTGGCAGACGCGACGGATTCAAAATCCGTTTCCCGCAAGGGAGTGTGGGTTCGAGTCCCACCTTCGGTATTCAAATGGCCGGTTGGGCCAAGGCTCGTGGTCGGGAGATCACGAGCATCGCAGAAAACGGTCATCACCCCTCCGACTCGTGCGGACACTGCAATGAGAAAGGACCTCTGATGGGTTACGTATTCGGCATGTTCATGGTGGTACTCATGCTCGCCATCGGTCTCGGGGCGGTCTTTTTCATCTTCGGCGGGTCGAATGGGTCGACCGTGAAGGATGATCACTGAGCCTCGGCGGAACCGCTGATGACGGATGAAATGAAATCGGCACGTCCGTTGACGTTGGAACGGGAATTGCTTGAAGCACTCCCGCTGGTTGTCTGGTGTACGGATGTGAACGGGGTCGTCGAACCGGGCGTGGGTTCGGGAAGCCATGGCAAAGAATCCGTGAACTGGATCCCGCCGGTCGGCCGCCGGATCGACGGCGTGGATCCGGAATTCTCGCGTCTGGCCGAGCTCACTGATATGGCGTTGAAGGGTCAGACGAACGCGACCGAGGTGTCATTTCGCGATCTGGTCTACTCGGTCACGGTTTCGCCTCGTCGATCCGACACCGGCCAGGTCACGGGAACCACCGCCATCGGGATCGACCTGACGGATCTGAAGGTGGCTCGAAAGGATCTGACGGTTCGTGAAGAGCAGCTTCAGGTGCTGGTGGACACGGCCCTTGATGCGGTGGTGACCTGTGACACGAGCAGCACGATCATCGGTTGGAATCGGGAGGCTGAAGAACTGTTCGGCTGGAGCCGGGAGGAAGCGATTGGCAAACTGCTCACCGACACCATCGTTCCGCCTGAATTACGTGCCGCTCATTCGGCGGGAATGAAGCACTATCTCAAGTCAGGCGAAGGTCCGGTTCTCGGGCGCCGGATCGAGATTGAAGCGGTGGATCGTTCCGGACGCCAATTTCCGGTCGAATTGGGGATCAATCCCATTCCGACCTCCAGTGGCCTCATGTTCAGCGCCTTCATTCGAGACATCACCGAGCGTGTGGGACAGGAACAACGCCTGTTGGGCAGCGAGTACCGCCTGAGGAACGCGCTGGCGGCGATGAAGGCGGGAGCCTGGGATTATCGCCTGGATGCGGATGGAGTGGTGAGCGACGCGATCGCCGATGACCGGACGGGAGAGATTCTCGGGGACGAAGCCCTGGTGTCACCGGCCGGTCGAACCCGCATTCACGACTTGGATCGCGCGAACGTCGCCAAAGCCTGGAGTGACCATCTGCAGGGAAAGGCTCCGGGATACGTGGCGGAATATCGCCTGGCCAACGAGGGTGGCGACGTGACCTGGATTCGAGAGCTGGGAAGTATGGTGAACGCCGACGGAGACGAGACCGGTGATTTTTCCGGTCGACTGCGTCGTCCGACACGAATGATCGGAATCGTGGAGGACGTGACCTCGGCGAAGCTGCTTGAAGCCTCCCTGCTGGATGCGAGGAAGCTGGAGGCCGTGGGCACGGTGGCGTCGCAGTTTGCGCACGATCTGAACAACATGCTCACCGCCATCAGCGGCCATGTCTCGCTGGCGGAGATCGTTGACGAGGTGCCGGATCGGGTTCGGACCTCCCTCGACGTGATCAAGGGTGCGGTCACTCGCGGACGAGCGATCACGCAGAACATGCTGCAACTGAGCCGGCCGCACAGCAGTGTCCGAAGAACGGGGCAGATCGATTGTCGCCGTCTGGCCGAGGAGACGATTCGGCTTGCGGGTCCCATGCTCGGAAGCGACATCAAACTTGAATTGGACATCCAGTCGGATCCACCGTCGGTGGTGGTCGATGGGGGCCAGGTCCAGCAGGCCATCTTGAATCTTCTCATCAACGCGAGAGATGCGATGGATGGCCGGGGAACGATCCGTCTGTGCATCCGTGAAGCCCGGGATCTCGATCGAGATGCTTCCAGCAATCGGTACCTCGCGATCGAGGTTTCGGACGACGGGCCCGGCATGTCACCGGAAGTGATCGAACGAGCCGCCACGCCGTTCTACACGACCAAGGGAAGCAGAGGCACCGGACTCGGCCTTTCGATGATCCAGAGCCTGGTCCAGGCCGAGGGCGGGCGACTGGTGATCGAGTCTTCGGAAGGTGTCGGCGCGGTGGTTCGGATGCTGTTCCCCGTGTCCAAGGGCTCCACGGAAGGTTCCGGCTGGGCTGGTTCCCGGGTCCGCAGGGTGATGGTGGTGGAGGATCATCCTCTATTGCGACCGATGCTCGGCGAAGCGCTTTCGCACGCCGGTTGCAAAGTCGATTCCTGCGGTGACGGCGAAGCGGCGATGGCCGCGATCAAGAACGATGTCCCTGACATTCTGGTCGTGGACGTCAATCTGCCGGGGAACCGTGGCGATCAGGTGGCCCAGCAGCTCCGCGAGCTGGCCGGGCGGCAGATCCCCGTGTTGTTCATCACCGGGAACAACGACTTCGACCTTCCAGACTGGCCTGCGGTGCGATTGATCAGAAAGCCTTTCGAACTCTCGGAGTTCACCGAGATGGTTCTCGGAAGCCTATCGGCCTGAGTCATCGTCCCGGGCGAAGAGTTGCAGCCGCTGCCAGGGAAGTTCCCCGACGAATTCGGAATCAAGTCGAAAGCCCGCGGCCTCGAATTCAAGGCGTGATTGCGCCGCCGTCATGGTGTGGAGGGGTTTGATCGGGACCTGGGGATCATTCGCCCGGTACTCCACCAGGGCCACTCGCCCTCCGGGGCGAAGCGCGTCGCGCATCGATCGAGTCATCTCCCAGGGGAGATCGAACTCGTGGTAGACATCGACCAGAAGAATGAGGTCGACGCTGCGAGGTTCAAGGCCGGTATTCGACGTGGTGCCGAGAATCGGTCTGACATTGCCGATGCCTTCGGCCCGAAGGCGGTCCTGGAGAATCTCCAGCATCTGGGGTTGGATGTCGGTCGCCAGGACCCGGCCGTCGTCACCGACCATGCGGGAGAGTCGACGAGTGAAGTAGCCGCTTCCGGCACCGATGTCCGCCACCGTGTCACCCTCGGAGAGCGGAAGGAGCGAGAGAAGCAGGCTGGTTCGTTCTTCCTGTTCGCGCTCGGGGCGTTCAAGCCAGCCTGCGGCGAAGTGGCCCATCACCTGGGCGATCTCGCGTCCGAAGTAACGGCGTCCGATGCCGTCCCGGCTGGCGGGTCCATCTCGATAGATACCGGTTTCGACCCGGGGGAGATCGGTGCCCCGGGCGGCGGTTCGTGGCTCGGCGACGATCAGAACCACCGGAGAATCCTGCGGAGCAGCCGCGGGAATGGTTCGCCGGGTGCCGTCGATGGTACGAATCGAAGTGGTTGCGAACGGGGCGGTGGTGATCGCGACCGGTCGTCCGAGTTCCGTGGTTCTTCGTCGATCCGTGGCCCGCGACCCGCGAGTGTCGAGCCGGCGGCCGAGCGTCTTCTCCCGCGAGATTCTGGCGTTGATCTCCAATTCCAATCTTCCGTCGGAATCGGGTCCGGTGGGAGTGACTTCCAATTCGATGGAAGGTCCGTTCACGCCGGCGAGTTCGAAACGTCCCGAACTGCCGGGGTTGAGGAGCAGGACCGGGGCGGCGAGTTCCCGGGCCGATTCCGGTGGTGATTCCATCAGTCCGGCCACTTCCGGACCGTCGGGATCGCGCCGGACCGCATCGATGATCGCCAGGGTCTCCGGCCGATCGGGCTCGAGTTCCAGCACCCGGAAGGCGACGCTCATTGGAGGGCGATCAGCGGCCAGTCGCGCGGCGTGCCAGGCTTCGAAGTCGTCGATCAGTGCTGGTGATCCTGCGAGTATGAACCAGTCGCCGTATCGCCCCAGATGAAGGTTGGGCCGATCTTCGGGGGCCATGGGCCAGGCTGCGAGGAACGTGTCGGCATCAGCGAAATCCGGCTGAATGGACGGAGGCAGGTCGGGCACCACCAGCATGGCCACCTGTTCCTGAATCGCGATCGTCGGCTCGGAATCGGATGGACGGTCTGGAGAAGTGTCTTGGCTGGTGTTTTCGGGGGCCGTTCCCTGGATGCTCGGCACCCCGGGGGGGCCGGCGGTCGCTCGGGCGTCCAGTTGGAGGATCGGGCCCGGGATCGGAATGGAAATGGCAAGGAAGCCGAGGATGACGGGGATCGCGCGGCCTCGAAGGACATTCGGATTGGCCTGAGTCATGTGTTGGTTCCTGCCGACGGTGAGCGGACGGTACGGTTCTGGACACGGTACCCGGCGGTCGGATGCTGATGATGTCTGGAGCGGCTCATGTGTGGAAGGTTTGCACTGGATGTGACCGGGGAGGAGATCGCTGCGGTCTTCGGGGTTGAACTGGGTTCGGCCCGGAGCTGGGTGCCCCGTTGGAATCTGGCGCCAACCATGTCCTGCCCCGTGATACGGGTTTTCGAGGACAGGTGGCGGCTCGATTCACTTCGCTGGGGTCTGGTCCCCCCGTGGCGTGACGATGCCTCGAGCGGGAGTCGCATGATCAATGCCCGGTCGGAGACGGTGGAGACGACATCCTCGTACCGCGAGGCGTTCGCCCGAACTCGATGTCTGGTACCGATCCGGGCGTTTTATGAATGGCGTCGCGATGCGGACGGAAAATCGCATCCGGTGGCGATTCTGCCGGATGACGGGGACTTGTTGACGTTGGCTGGTCTTTGGGCCCGAAACGAGCGGGTGGGGGAAGGTGGCCCTTTGGAGACCTTCACGATTCTCACCACCGCTGCGGGCTCGAACCTGGCGTCGGTTCATCACCGGATGCCGGTCATCCTTTCGGCGGCTGATCGAGCGCGATGGATGGATGCGCGGCCACCGGAATCAGGAGGGGCGATGGTCGAAGAACTTCAGGCGATGTTCGGGCGGGCTTCGGATTGCGGGCTTGGAATACGTCCGGTCTCGATGCGAGTGAACAGTCCGAAACATGATGGACCGTCCTTGTTGGACCGGGTGGAAGCGTCGATTGATGAACTGCCGGGGCTTTTCGATTGATGGAGATTGCTGGTCTTCCTGCTTGACGAAGCGATTTATGACGATACCCTGACAAAACCCGAACGAACTCGGACAGGTGGGGATCTTCATCGTGTTCTTGAGCGATGACCCGCACAGAAGAATTTCAAGGCTTTGAAGTTTCCGGTTCATCAGGACATCGACTTCATCGGGTGTCCACGCTGTGGAGCGCGTGGGCCGTGGGCCACTGGAAGGCCCGAGATGACAATTCATGCATCGGGCCTTCGTCTGGCCTTTCGTCTGGGCTTTCGTCTGGGCTTTCGTCTGGGCTTTCGTCTGGGCGATACCTCGGCCTGTGACCCAGGACGGTCACAAACGGTTCGATGCCTACGTTCAACGACGAGGACCCCTCGCGATGGTGTCGCATCGCCCGTGGTATCAGCATGCCGGATCAATCCATCATCAAGGCGTCATTGGATGCGACCGCATCGACATCCCTTCCTCCCGGGCCGGTGGTCGACCGTGAACTGACTCTTGGCCGCCTGAGAGCGGTGATGGCGATGGGTGAAGCCGGGGAGGCCGGATGGGAGCGTCGTCGTCAACGTCTCGAATCCTGGCGAAAGGATCAGCAAGGATCGGAACCGTCGATCGATGGCTCGTCACCGAACTCGGTTGCCGAACTGGAAGACGAACCGGTGTCTTCAGCTGATGACCAGGCGGCGGACGTGAATGCATGCTCGCTTCGGATCGAGACCGGCTGGCATGGCGTTGGTGGAACCGATGGATTCGATGACCGACTGGGCGGCGGCCTGGTGAGCCATGGTGTGCATGAATGGATCGGCGACGCCTCGGATCGGTGGCAGGGTGAAGACGAGCGGTCGCGGCCCAAGAAGCGAGTCGGGTCCGAGTGGTTGCCGCATCTCGGGCCGATTTGTGCGGTGGTTCATCGAATCGGGATTGCTCGCCGGGAACAGGGGCTGTCGCCGCCGACGGTCGCCTGGATCGGACGATGTTGCCGTCCGACCAGCTGGAGTCTGGTTCCGAATCGTCGGCCGGTTCATCCGGTTCTAGAACCTGGCGAGAAGATTCGAATGGCCGTGTCGCCGGATCCTGTTGGATCCTTGCTGTCCCGGGCACTGGTGGTGCAGCCGCCGGGAGACCGGGTCGAATGCCGGCGGTGGATTCTCGAACATGCGATTCGGAATCCTGGAATCGACGTGGCAGTGACCGATGGCCGAGGTTTTTCGCCGTTGGACACTCGGCGATTACAGGTGGCGATGGCCGCGCGTCGGGATGCGGGGCGTTCTCCGATCACGGTCATGATCGTTCGACCACCAGAAGACCTGGAAGTTCGCTCGGCGGCAACCACCCGATGGTTGGTGCGATCACGGGCGTCGTCATGTTTCCCGGCCGGGTCGGTCGTCAGTCCGTCCCGACACGAATCTCAAGGCTGGCAGATTCGTTTATGCCGGGTACGGATGCCTCAGGCGATCGGGATGGATGCCGCCCGCCATCAGGTCGTCGCGGAAGTCCTCCCGGACTGGGATCGCCCGGATTCGGGTGGTGGCGGCGACCGGATCGTGAAGGACAGCATTTGCATTTCAAGCCCGGAGATCACTGGTCATGTCGTCACCAATCGAACCCGAATCCACGAAGTCGATCGTTACTCCGATGTCGGTGATTCAACCGGCTTCGATCCGGAGGGCGTGGTCTCCGGATCGTTTCGTGGCGATCCACCTTCGGTCCTTCGAAGCGGATCTCGCTCGTCGTCGGCATCAACGACGTGGGGCCGATGGGAATGTCGTGAAACAAGGGAGGCGACGTGTGAATCCGTCCACGTCGAATCCGGCCCGAATGTCGGATCCGATCGGGTCCGGTCAGGTTCAGGCGGTTCGATCACCGAATCGGCGGGGAGCGGGGGAAGCGAGTCGAAGGACTCGAAGGGATCGGGAGCATCGAAATCACCCGGCGAATTCATCGGGGGGACGCACGAGTCAGACGAGAAACGCGGTCGAAAATGCAGGCGAGGTGGTGATCGTGTTCGAAGAGCAGCGGGGAAACCGAATGGTGAAGGACTGCTGTTTTCAGGGACGAAGTCTGGGAGTCCGGGCGGGAATGGCGGTGGCTGAAGCTCGTGCCTTGATCGGAGGTCGGCCTCTCATCCTGGGGCGGGCATCGGCACGCCGGGTCGCGGCGGCCCTGAAAAAGCTTGCGGAACGAAGTCTTCGATTCGCACCGATCGCCTCGGTCGACGGATTGGATGGCATCATCTTGAACATTCGCGGTTGCGAACGATGGCTCGCCGGGCGGGGGGGAGAGACCGGTCTTCTGGATGGCATCCGCCGGGTTTTTCATCGAGCCGGGTTCTTCATCTCGACCGCGATCGCGGACACCGTGGTCGTCGCCCGAGGCTGGTCTCGTCATCGACCGGGGATCGAATTCGACGATCCGATGAACGGGCGGATTGACGAGCGGATTCTTCCCGCGGGGGTGACCATGTCGGCGATCGATTCCTTGCCGCTTGAATGTCTGGGACTCGATCAAGACGTGGTGAAACGATTGCATGAGGTCCGTGTCCGTCGGGTGGCGGAACTTCGGCGATTGCCACGAATGGCCTTGCCATCCCGATACGGGCCGTCGATTCTTCACCGTCTCGATCAGGCGGCCGGTCGGATTCCGACGCCGTTGATACCGGTCCGACCGGCGGAAGCGATTTCGATCGCTCGAAATTTCGAGGGGCCGATTCGCTGTGGGGAGACGATCGAGCTCGCGGTGGTGGATCTGCTGGCTGGTCTGCATGAAAAGCTTGGATCCCGCGGACTCGGAGCGAGGATGCTTCGGATTCGGGCGACGATTCCGGATTCCACGGACTGGATTGAAACCGTGGAACTTGCTCGTGCGACTCGTCGCCCTGGTCATCTCTGGGCGGTGCTGGAGCCGCTGCTCCGTCGGCTTCCTCTGGATGGAGGGGTTGATCGCATCGATCTGGAAGTCCCCCTTCATCGGCGACTCGGGCATCGAACCGGCCGCCTGCTGGCCGATGGTGATGAGCCGGCGGGTGGTGATGATCAGGAATCGCGGGCGGCCTTCGTCGATCTGGTGCAGGCTCGATTCGGCCGGGAATCCATCCGGGGTTTTTCGCCTCGGCCCGGGCACGTCCCGGAGGATCAGAACCGACTGGTACCGCTTGGTGATCTTTCCAATGCCTCTGGGGGCGATATGGCGGCTTCGATGGCCGGATTGGTGGGAGTTCCCGGAAGCCGGCCCACGATCTGGCTGGACCGGCCGGAATCGATCGGGGTCCGTGAGTCGGATGAAAAGATCGTCGCCGTACGTTGGCGAAACGACTGGTATGCAGTGGCTGCGGCATCGGGCCCCGAACCCATCGGGGCGCCCTGGTGGCGTCGTGACGACGTGGGCCGTGAAATCGCAGGCCGGGATTACTGGAGAGTGAGGTTGGAGGGGGTCGGAGATTTCTGGATCTTCCACGCGAGCTCCCGCGGTGAGTGGTATCTCCAGGGTGCGTGGGCGTGATGGCGTCGTTGATTCATCCACTGGAGGGCGGAAATGCCTGATCGGCCGCCCTCGAAGATTCTGCCTCATCCGTGGCATTCGCGTGATGGCGAGAGCTCGCCGTCGGGCGATCGAACCGTTCGCTCGGTCTTCGTGGATCTGGTGGTCGCCAGCAACTATTCGTTTCTCCGCGGCGCGAGTCAGCCCGAGGAACTGGTACGCGAGGCGGCCAAGATCGGGGCGGAAGCGATCGCGATCACCGATCGTCATTCCGTGGCCGGCGTGGTGCGGGCGCACGTCACGGCGAAGGAAGTGGGGATCCGGTTGGTTCCCGGCACCCGGATCGAACTCTGGCGGGATCGACACGGGGCGGAACAAGGGGAGGACTGGGAGCGTCGGACTCCGTATTCGCCGCCCGAAGGTCGGGTCGAAGTCGCCTTGCACGCGACCAGCGTTCGGGGTTGGGCGACGATCTGTCGACTTCTCACCATCGGCAAGCGACGGACATCCAAGGGGCGTTGCCGACTCGTGGTCCATGATCTGCTCGAACATCATGCCGATGTTCTGGTGACGCTTCTTCCCGTGGCACCGATCGGTGGCTTCGAGATGGAATTCCTGGAAGGTCTGCTGGCCCTCACCGATCTTGGAGAACGTGATGCCTTGTCGATGGGCGTGCAGCGACTCGATGGGCCCGAGGATGAGCGTCATCTTCAGGCGGCAGTGGTGCTGGGGGCGCGAATCGGAGTTCCCCTGCTGGTTCAGAACGATGTCCACATGCATACGGTGGACCGGCGAAGGATTCAGGATGTCCTGACCTGCATCCGGCATGGCTGCACGTTGGAGACGGCCGGTCGACGGCTGCATCCGGGTGCGGTTCGACGGCTTTACGGTGAGACCGAGATGCTTGGTCGATTCGCGGATCTTCCCGAGGCGGTCGCGCGAACCGGGATGCTGGCGGACCGGAGTTCGGGATGGTCGATGGACGACCTGAAGTATCGCTATCCGGCGGAAATCGTTCCTGAAGGAGCGACGCCGATGTCGCATCTGAGATCTCTGGTCTCATCGGGGGCGCGAGAGCGTTTCGGATCGAGCATTCCGGAAGCGGTGGGCGAACGATTGGAACATGAGTTCTCACTCATCGAGGAGCTCGACTATGCCCGCTACTTTCTGACCGTCGATGACATCGTCCGATTCGCCCGGAGCCGCGGGATTCTCTGCCAGGGCCGAGGTGCCGCCGCCAACTCGGTGGTGTGTTACTGCCTCGGGATGACCGCCGTGGATCCCACTCGGGTGGACATGCTGTTCGAACGATTCATCAGTCGCGAGCGGGATGAACCGCCGGACATCGACATCGACTTCGAACATGAACGTCGCGAGGAGGTGATGCAGTACGTGTATCAACGGTACGGACGGGAACGGGCGGCCTTGATCGCGGCGGTGATCTCGTATCGAGGCCGAAGCGCGATTCGGGATGTGGGCGTGGTGCTCGGCCTTTCGGCGGATCTGGTCCAGAGGCTCTCCGCCGACATCGACTGGTGGAGCGATGGGATCGTCGATGCCGAACGAGTCCGCGGATTGGGAATCGATCCGGAAGCCCCGGCGATTCGGCGGTTGTTCGAGATCGCATCCGGAATCCTTGGTTTTCCCCGTCACCTTTCCCAGCATGTGGGGGGATTCGTCATCGCGGACCGGCCACTCTGGGAGATGGTTCCGGTGGAGAACGCCGCCATGCCGGATCGAACGGTCATCGAATGGGACAAGGACGACGTCGATGCCATGGGGATGTTGAAGATCGACTGCCTCGCACTGGGAATGTTGTCCTGCATTCGAAAAACGCTGGACCTGGTCAATGAGGATCGCTCGTCGCGGCCCTCCGTCGACATCCAGGCCCGAACCGGTCCGCGTCGAATGGAGCTTCACACCATTCCCGCGGAGGACCCGAAGGTGTACGACATGATTTCCGCCGCCGACACCGTGGGGGTCTTTCAGATCGAATCGCGAGCCCAGATGTCGATGCTTCCGAGACTTCGGCCTCGGTGCTACTACGACCTGGTGATCGAAGTGGCGATCGTCCGCCCCGGACCGATTCAGGGAGACATGGTGCATCCGTATCTCCGGCGACGAAACGGCGAAGCCCCGGTCGAGTATCCAGACGAAGCGATTCGGCGTGTTCTGCAGAAGACGCTCGGCGTTCCGTTGTTTCAGGAGCAGGCGATGGCCCTGGCGGTGGTCGCCGCTGGTTTCACTCCGGGTGAGGCGGACGCCTTGCGCCGTGCCATCGCGGCCTGGAAACGACACGGAAATGCCATCGCGGCGTTCGGCCAACGGTTGGAATCAGGCATGGCGGAACGGGGGTACGAGCCGAAATTCGTCCGCCAGGTCTTCACTCAGATCCAGGGATTCAGCGGCTATGGCTTTCCCGAGTCGCATGCGGCGAGTTTCGCGCTTCTGGTGTACGCCTCCAGTTGGTTGAAATGTCGTGAACCTGCGGCCTTCGCCGCGGCCTTGATCAACAGTCAGCCGATGGGTTTTTATGCCCCGGCTCAGATCGTCCGAGACGCTCGGGATCACGCGGTCGAGGTTCGTCGGATCGACATCGCGGCCTCGGATTGGGACTGCACGCTCGAGCGAACGGTGTCGCGTCCCTGGGATCAGCTGGAAGACGATGGTGACGGGCGTGATCAGCCGCGACGTCGAACCACGGTCGCGGTCGATCAGCCGGCGATCCGGCTGGGGCTTCGATTGGTGCGGGGGCTCGGCGAGCACGAAGCCCGTCGATTGGTGGCGGCGGTTCGATCTCACGGGCCGTTCACGCAGCTCGACGAGCTGAGGCGTGCGGCGGGCGTGAGCATGGGCGTGCTTCGTCGGTTGGCGCGAGCCGATGCGTTTCGTTCGATGGGATTCAATCGGCAACAGTCGACCTGGCATCTGCAGAAACTCCGCGACGAGGCACTGCCACTGTTCGATTCAGCCATTCCGCAGGAGGATCGGACGTCGGCGTCTGATTCCGGATCCACCGGACGAGGCGGTATTTCGGAGCCTCGGGCCGCTCTGCCCTCGGTTCCACCGATCGAATCGATCGCCGACGATTATGCCGCGTCAGGGCTGTCGCTGGAACGGCATCCCCTGGCCTGTCTGCGTCCCGTTCTGGCCAGGGGTGGTGTTCGATGTGCGGTGGAGCTTGATGACCCTGCGGTGACGCCCGATGGTGTTCGGATATCCGTCGCCGGAGTGGTTCTGGTGCGACAACGCCCGTCGACGGCCGGGGGAATCGTCTTCATGACCCTCGAGGATGAGACCGGGACCGCCAATCTGGTGTTCAAGCCTCGGGTCTACCGTCGACATCGTCGACTGGCCCGCCACGAGGTGGGAATCGTGGCTGCGGGCCGAATCGAACGTCGGGGCGATGTCGTTCATCTGGTGGTGGGCCGAGTCGAACGTCTTCCAGTTCCGCAAACCGAGCCGGCCGAGGATGGATCCGGAGTCGTCGATGGGATCATTCGGCCGCGTGATTTTCGTTGATTCGGACCCGAATGCTTTTCGGACGCACCCGCTCAGGCCGCACGGATCATCCCGATCAACCCCGGAAGCCCCCGGAAGGATCGGGTTTGTCCACCGGCCTTGGTTCGTGGGATCGATCATTCGATGATCCTTGCAGGCCCCGTTTCCGGGACCCAGGGAGAAGACGATGGGTGGCCGAAGCCTCTTTCCATTCCTGCCGGTGATCGTGTTCACGGTCATGGCGATGATCCCCGGGGCGACCTTCGCCTCGCCGGTGACCGGTGATGCTGAAACGAAGAACCGCATGCTGGCCCGGGGGACTCTGGAACTTCGGACCGAAGGCGGATCGCCGATGGTCATTCAGATCAGCGGCGTTCGCCATGAAGACGCGTTTCGTTTCGCGGGCTCGAAACGAATCGAGGGCGCCGACTGCACCATCGAGTACGACTGGATCGCCGACCTCGATCCCCGCGGCGGTGCGAGGTTGTCAGGCATCGCAAGCATCATCAACCACGCACCCCTGAAACGTGAGTTTGATCTTCGGGTGAGGCTTCCGCTGGATCCGTTGGTCACCGAGGGATCTCGAATCGGAGGCACGGTTCGAGTCACCCTGGTGATGGGCGATGATGGAGGCCGGGTCGATCTTCCCGCGGGAGAATCGCTGTGGGCGGCCATGATCGACGGCCAGCCGGCCAAGACGCTCCACCGCGGGCCATTCGCCATGGGCGGGCGGGCCAAGGGAACGAGTTCCGCCGATGCGAGTTTCGGCGCACCCTATCCCTCCTATGAAACATCCGCGGTCACCGACGACTTCGGGCTTCGGCATCGATTCCGATTGAGCGGGGGCGATGAGATACGATTTCGAAGCGAGTTGAAACTCGCCGGCGATCCGGCGAATTTCGTGCGCCGCCGAGCCGACGGCCCGGTACGGATCGGGGAGCGGGACACCCGGGTCATCATTGATCTTGGAGCTTCTTCCCGTCAACGCGAAGCCCGGGGTTCGGGGGTGACTCGGTCTCGCGGCTCGAAACGATCTTCTTCCAGGCAGCCGGTTCGAATCAACCCCGACGCTCGGCCGTGATTCGATCTCGACTTCGCGGGAAGGTCCGCTTCAAGGTTTGACCGGCCCCCGGCTGATGAGAATTGGAATCACCACGCTGTTGAACGTCTGGCGTTCGCTGATGTTCACGCCGAGTTGCCAGGCCCAGCCTGCCGGCCAGTCGGGAACGGTTCCGTGTGCGAACGGGGCGAAGTCGTACGCGATCGCAACCCGGCGATTCAGATCTCGAATCGTGCCGAACCATCTCCAGGGCTGACGAATGTCCTTGTTGGCCAGACCCTGACCACGCATCTGCCAGGGATCGAATGGAACCCAGCCCACTCCGGGAAGCCGGAACTCGGCCCAGACGCACATCGACGTGCGGCCACGAGGGAGTTTGGACTTGGTCTTGGTTCCCTTTCCCGAATCGATCCCGATCACCGGACGGGCGGGAATGCCTGCGGCTCGAAGCACGGCGACGGAGACGCAGACCAGATCGCCCGGTGTGGCCGAAAGCAACCTGGTCGCTTGCACTGCGCCATTCAGTCGAAAGCCGCGGATCCGGCCCTCTTCTTCCTGGACCATGGTGACCCCATCGACGTTTCGGAATTCGAGGATGGTCTTGCGGACCAGATCCTTCGCGGCGAGATACACCGGGGTTCGGCGAAGTTGATCACCGGCGAGTCGATTGACGAACGCCTTGAACACCTCGGAGTCCGACTGGATGAATTGACTGGGCGCCAGATGTCTCGTGGCCTCCGGTGACCATCGGCGGGGCCAGGTGAGGCGGCTGGCCGCTGCTTCGTCCACGGTGCTGCTGAACGCGATGGCGGGCCATTCCGCTCGCGTCACCAGCCCGCTGTAGCGGCCGGTGGGGACCTTTTGAACGATGCGTCGTACCTCGGCGTCCGCCGGACCCTCCAGGCCCCAGGTTCCGCGGAACCGACCGGCTTCGTTTCCTGCGACTCCGATCACGCCGCCGTTCACCTGAAGATGGCGAAGATCCGAGACTGTGAAGTTGTCCGCCACGATCGCGGAGATCGTCACGTCGCCGCCGCTGCTCGCCAGCAAGGGGCCATTGAGACCGTCGCCGAGACTGCCGACGTTGATCGAGAGTCCGGCGGTATAGCCTCGGGGGTCCGATCTGTAGATGGGTGGCAGTGGCCAGGCTGGCCAGGGATCCGTGGGGATCGGACCGGCCTGAGGTGTGGGCGGAGTGGCCGCTGTTTGCTGGAGCGGATTCCCGGTCGGAACGGCGGAGAGGGTGGAGACGGTAAGTACCGCCGAGAGGATCGAGTTCAGTGCCACGTGATGTCTCCGGTCGGAGGGTGCTGGGCCGGCCGATCATCCATTCGCGGAAACGGGGCCGACCGGTTCCATCAACCGAGTACCGACTTCACGCCGGTTGGGAAGAGTACGTAATAGAGCTCGTTCAGGAACTGGGCCAGGACCAGGTTGAGAATGATGATCGCGAGAAAACTGGTGACGAAGGCGCTGGTCGCCGCTCGGCCCACGCCGCTGGCGCCGGCTCCGCAGGTGAATCCCCGCCAGCAGGCGACCAGGCCGATCGCAGCCCCGAAGAAGACGCTCTTCAGGATGCCCGCGAACGGATCCCACCAGTGGACGACCAGGCCGGTGTAGTACCAGTAGTCGGCACTATTGACTTCGAAGAGGCCGGTCAGAACCGCCCAGGCTCCCCAGACCCCCATGGCGTTGGAGTACATGGTGAGGATCGGGGTCATGACCACACAGGCCACGAAGCGGGGAACCACCAGGTTGCGAATCGGATCCACGGACATCGCCCGCATGGCGTCCAACTGCTCGGTGACCCGCATCGTTCCCAATTCGGCCGCCAGAGCGCCGCCGACCCGACCGGCGACCATGACCGCGGCCAGTACCGGCCCGATCTGCTTGGTGATGCTTGAATTGATGATCCCGCCCATGCGATCCGCAAGCCCGAGGGCGTCGAACTGCTTGAAACCTTCGAAGGCGAGGATCATCCCGATGAACATGCCGGTGATGGCGACCACCGGGATGCTGGCGACCCCAACGGTGAACAAGGGGGGCGAGATGCGACGGCGGCTCAACCAGTGCCTAGGGCTCATGATCGCCCAGGTGATGGTGGTCAATGCGAACCGGGTGAACGCGCCGACTCCGGCGAATCCGTTCACCAACAGCGCTCCCAGTCGAGAGAACGGCACCAAGATGGGATGAACCAGCGTCGCCATCCGTGCAGGGTAGTCGAGCCTCCACCAGATCGCATTTCCAAAGACTCAGGACACGGTTGGAATGTGATGTGGAACTTTCGATCGCCCGAACTCGTTGATCTGAAAACCGGCTCTTCGGCGGGTCAGGGGTGGTGTGAGTTCACGGACAGGGACCCCATTGGGTGATCAGGATTCCGAGATCGCTGGAGTCGATGATGCCATCGTCGTCGAGATCGAAGGGCGCGGCTTCCTTTCCGGTATCTCCCCACGCAGCCAGCAACACGCCCAGATCCGGCGAACGAACTTCGCCGTCATCGTTGAAATCAGCGGTACAAGAGGGGGTCGTTCCACACTCCGGCGTGACTTCGAGTTGCACCGCCCAGTTGATATCGGGGAGGCCGAGGTCTTCGAGCTTGGTGAACGTGGTGAGGCCGCAGGAGTCACTCAACACGTAGGTCGAACTGAGGCTGGGTGACGCGTTGCCCGCGAAGGAAGCGAATCCGTCGGTGGACGGATCGATCGCGATGGTCGCGACGATCACGCTGTCGGCCGGCAC
>NYSW01000057.1 GCA_002683195.1 Phycisphaerae bacterium | reverse complement strand
CCTCGATGCCCGCACTGGTGGAGATGTTGGCGACGCTGGCGGGATTTGCAAGGGTCTGCATTTCGTTGGTGCAGGCCGCGGCCGTGTACTGGGCGATCATCAGTCCGCTCTGGAGCCCCGGATCTTCGGCCAGGTAGGGCGTGACCGGATTATGAACGTCATGCCCGCTCAGCACCCAGAAGGTTCTTCGCTCCGAGATCCCGGCCACGTGAGTGATGGCGATCCGCAGCAGGTCCAGATGAATGGCGAGCGGCATTCCGTGGAAATTGCCTCCGGAGAGGATGCGGACGTCCTGATCCGGAGCGTCGACGCCGAAGATCAGCGGGTTGTCGGTGACCGCCCCCAGTTCGTCGGCGACCACTCGACGAACCGCGGCCGCGGCATCGACCACCGCCCCGAGAACCTGGGGAATGGCTCGCAGGGAATAGGGATCCTGCACCCGCGGATCGTTCTCCCGATGGGCTTCGACGATGGTCGATCCTTCGAGCAGGGTTCGAAGCCTGGTCGCGACCTCGATCTGGCCCGGCTGGCACCGGACTTCATGGATCTCGGGTTCCAAGGGACCGTGGCTGGCCCGGCAGCCGTCGACACTCATGGCCGCCGCCACCATCCCGGCTTCGAGGATTCGGTCGAATCTGGTCAGGGCGATGACTCCGCACGCCGCCATCAGATGGGTGCCGTTGAGCAGGGCCAGGCCTTCCTTCGCCTGGAGTCGAATCGGCTCGAGTCCCGCCGCTCGGAAGGCGATGGCTGGAGGGGCCGGTCGATCGTGCCAGAGGATCGACCCTTCACCGATCAGACCGCAGGCCAGATGGGCGAGCGGCGCGAGATCACCCGAAGCGCCGACCGATCCGCGACTGGGCACGATGGGGATGAGGTCCAGCCGGAGCATGTCGGCGAGGCGATCCACCAGCAGGGGACGAACACCGCTGTGCCCGCGAGCGAGACTCGCGGCGAGCAGCGACATCATCGCCCGCACGATTTCCCGGGGAAGAGGTTCGCCGACGCCTGCAGCGTGGCTTCGAACGATGTTGGCCTGCAGATCCTCGAGCCGGTCGGGTTCGATTCGAACTTTGGAGAGCGAGCCGAAACCCGTGTTCAAGCCGTAGACCGCTTCGTCGCCGGTCGCGATCCGTTCCACTTCCGACCGGGCCCGGGTCATTCGATCTCGAGCGTCCGGACCCAGTTCGAGATCCGCGGCACCATGAGCGAGATCGGAAACTTCGGTGATTGAAAGGGGGCGTCCGTCGAGGACGATGGTGTACTTGGCGTCACGCATTGTTCGATCCTCCCAGAGCAGGATACGGGACTCCTTCGGTCCCTGACTTGTCAGGGAGTCCGGACCGAGGTTCAATGGAGGCATGAACACTCGTTCCCCAGCAGGCGATCAAGGTACCGAAGCCGCCCTTCCGGAAGGCTGGGTCGAATCGTTTCAGCGGTATGTGGCCCTTTTCGGGGGCATGATCATCACGTCACTCGTGATGGCTCTGGCTGCGGGCTGGATGATTTCGCTCCGTGGGGTCTCCGGACCGACGGTTTCCGTGGTGATAGAGCCGATTCCAGCGGTTCTGGCCCTGGCGGCCTGTCTACTCGTCTCTCTCAGCGTGGCGATCGTGGTGGGGCGTCTGGTGAATCCGGCGGTGGCGACCTTCGTCCTGGGTTGGGGACTGGCGGTGCTCGCGATGCGTTCGGGAACTCATCTCGATCTCCTCTTCGCTGGAGCCACGGGCCCCGTGGTCGCGGTGGAGACCATCCTTTGGGGAGTCGTGATCCTCGGGCTCGCGGCGGTCATCTTTCGGTTCACCGGTCCGCTTCCGGATCAACCGTCGGCCTCGCCGGCGGAGGTGTTCGACCCCCGGGCGATCTTCGGGGNTCTGAGTCTTCGGAGTGGGCTGGCCGGAGGCCTGGCGCTGGTGGCGATCTTCTTCGTCGCCACCAACGACACGAAGGGGCAGGCGATCTTCGCGGCCACGCTCGGTGGTGTTCTCGCGGGGCTGGCCGGCCGCATGCTCGCCCCGCGTCTGCAACCGGTCTTGATCTTCGCCGCGCCCTGCGTCTTCATCGCGATCGGTCAGCTCTGGGCCTTCCGCGGCGACGAAGCCGGCCAGATCTCCGCCTGGATCATGGGTCAGGGTTCGGCGTTCGGGATCCCGACGCCGTTGGATGCCGCCGCGGGCGGACTGATGGGAGTCTCGGCTGGAATCGGATGGTCTCGAGGATTCGTCGAGCAGCATCAGGAAGATTGACGCCGGGTCGTCTTCCCGTGGTNGAAGGTGGCGAGTAGCATCCCGGGATGCTGATCGTCACAGGTACCATCGGGATCGACACCATCCACGGACCCACCGGCAGTGCAGATGCCGTGATGGGTGGTTCCGCTGCATACTTCGCAGCCGCGGCGAGCCATCTGGCTCCGGTCCGGCTCGTGGGGTTGGTCGGCGAAGACTGGCCGGCGGATCACCGGACGATGCTGGAATCATTCCCGGGCATCGACCTCTCCGGACTCGAAGTCCGGGCCGGAGGCGAGACCTTTCGGTGGGGTGGCCGCTACGAAGAGAACATGAACAACCGGGAAACGCTCTTCACCCACCTCGGGGTGGTGGAGGACACGCCTCCGGCGGTCCCGGAGGCCTTTGCGGACAGTCGATTCGTCTTCCTCGCGAACAGTCATCCCGCGGTTCAGGCGGGGATGCTGGAGGCGCTTCCGAATCGAGAGATCGCGGTNTGTGACACCATGGATCTCTGGATCAACATCGCCCACGATGACCTCGTGTCGCTCCTGACGAAGGTTGATGGCGTGGTACTCAACGATTCCGAGGCTGAATTGCTCACCGGAACCCGGAACGTCATCACGGCCGGGCGCAAGATCCTCGAAATGGGGCCGACCTTCGCGGTGGTCAAGAAGGGCGAGCATGGTGCCATCCTNGTTCATCGCGACGGGGTCGCGGCGATTCCCGCGTTCCCGGCGGAAGATGCTGCGGTCATCGACCCNACCGGGGCCGGCGACAGTTTCGCCGGTGGAATGATGGCGCACCTGGCCCGGCTCGGCCGGACTGATTTCGAAGCGATCCAGGAATCTCTCGCCTGGGGCACGGTGATGGCCAGTTTCACCATTGCGGCCTTCGGCCTCGACGGCGTCCGAGCCGCGGATGAGGCATCGATCGCGGAACGAATGAGTCAGTTCAAGGCCATCGGACGGATCGGCTGAGATCGGGGCGGGAGCCGGTGGAACTCGTCCATCGCCGGGCGGTACCGTGTTCCCATGCCGATCTTGAATCTTCGACGTCTCTTCCTCTTCTCCGTCGTCACCACGATTCTCGCGTGGACCCCGTCGACCGACGCCCAGACCACGGGTTGGAAACCCTTCCGTGATCTTGCCGGTGCCGACTCGATGTCGACCATCGGTNGAGCCGCCCGGCGAATGGGCGGCGGAGGAAGTGTCCGGGATGTTCGTTTCGATGACACCCATGCCTACTGGCTCTCACCCGACGGCTGGCGTCGGGTGGATCTCGCAGACGGTTCGATCGAGGATGCGGACGCCGAAGCCTTGCCCGGGCGAACGCGGCGAGCCGGCGGCCGAGGCGGCCGTGGCGGTGCGAGGCCGGCTCGTGGACGACAGCTGACCGAGTCACCGTCGCCGGACGGAACCTGGACCGCCTTGCATCAGGACCACAATGTCTGGCTGCAGATGGAAGGGGGCGAACGACTTCCGGTGACCACGGACGGAGATGAAGGGTTCCGCTACGGAACCGCGTCCTGGGTCTACGGCGAGGAACTCGATCAGTCCGATGCGATGTGGTGGTCGCCGGACGGGACTCGGCTGGCCTTCTACGCCTTCGATGTCTCGCCCACCCGCGACTACCACCTGGTCGACGGTCTGACCGGCCTTCGCAGCTCCATCAAGAGGGAGCGATATCCCAAGGCCGGCGATGCGAATCCGATCGCCGGACTTCGGATCTTCGACATCGCCTCTTCGGAGATCACCACCGTGGACGTCGGCGCGGAAACCGATCAGTACGTCTACGCGGTCCGGTGGACGCCGGACGGCAGTGAATTGCTCTTCAACCGAACGAATCGCCACCAGGACCACCTCGAGGTGATGGCGGCGGATCCGAAGACCGGGGAATGTCGGGTCGTGGTCGAAGAACGTCAGGACACCTGGCAGCGGAACCGTCCGGAACTTCGATTTCTTGAAGATGGCCGTCGATTCATCTGGGAGACGGAAAGAACCGGTTGGAAACAGTTCGAACTCCGTGATCTCGACGGGACGCTGGTGAACCCTCTGACCGGACGATCGGCGCTCACCCGGGACTTTCCGGCGGAGTCGATCGTGAAACTGGATGAGGAAGCCGGGGTGCTCTGGTTCACGATGAGGAACAGCGAGACGCCGATCAACGACCAGTTGCATCGCGTGAACCTCGACGGGACCGACGAGCGTCGTTTCACCAGTCGTGATCTCAACCACCGCGGCTTCCAGATCTCGCCCGACGGCCGAGTGGTGGCGGCTTCGAGGCAGGCCGTCGACCACGCACCGGAAACCGTTCTCTACGACGAGGATGGCCGGGAGCTGGCGGTGCTCGCCCGAGGCGACGACTCCGGACTCGCGGAGGCCGGGCTTCATGGCGGTGAACTCGTCCGCTTCATGGCGGCCGACGGAACCACACCGCTGCATGCGATCCTGCATCTGCCCGCGGGGGCGGATCGTGATTCGATCGCCCAATACCCATTGGTGGTCGACGTCTACGGCGGCCCGGAATCCCGGGGACCATCGAACCTCTGGAGTCCCGCGAATTCGCTCTGCGAATTGGGCTTCGCAGTCGCGAAAATCGAGAATCGAGGCACCCTCGGGCGGGGCAAGGCGTTCGAGAGCGCGACGTATCTCCGCCTGGGCGGTCCGGATCTCGATGATCAGGTCGCGGGCGTGAAGGCGATCATCGAGGCGCATCCCGAGATCGACCCGGCCCGAGTGGGGATCACGGGTCACAGCTACGGCGGCTACCTGTCGGCCCTCGCGCTGGTTCGATATCCGGAGGTCTTCCGGGCGGGAGTCGCCGGCGCCCCGGTCACCGACTTCCGAAACTACGACACGATCTACACCGAGCGATACATGCGGACTCCCGCCGAGAATCGGGAGGGGTACGACGCCGGAAGCGCCGTCAGGCTCGCGGGGCGTCTGGAAGGGGCCTTGCTCCTTCTCCATGGCATGCAGGATGACAACGTCCATCCTTCCAACACCTTCCAGATGGCGGCGAAACTGCAGGATGCGGACATTCCGTTCCAGATGCAGATCTTCCCCACGGCGACTCACGGCATCGGGAGTGCTGCGTATCGATCCTCCAAGTGGTCGTTTCTTCAGGAACATCTGGACGCGGCCGCGACGGCCGGAGTCGGCGAATGACTTTCAACGAATCCTCCTCGCCCTCGGAGGGCCGGCGGTTGCCGCCGGATCGGAGCGACGTCGACACCGAAAAACCTCATCCGTCGGGAGTCTCGCTGGAATCATTGCCGACCGAGATGCTGGTCCGCACCCTGGTGAGCGATCAGGATCGTGCGGTTCGGGCGGTCGAGGCCGTTTCCATGGAGATTGCAGCGGTGGTCGAAGACGTGGTCGCCGGTCTGCGTCATGGTGGTCGGCTGGTCTATCTGGGAGCGGGCACCAGCGGTCGACTCGGAGTCCTTGACGCGTCGGAATGCCCCCCGACTTTCCGTTCGAATCCCGAAACAGTGGTGGGGATCGTGGCCGGAGGGGACCGGGCGCTCCGGCGCTCGAGCGAGGGCGCGGAAGATGATCTGCACGGGGCGATTCCCGCCTTGACCGAACTCGGACTCGGGGCGAACGACGTCGTGGTCGGGATCGCGGCGGGAGGCACCACGCCCTTCGTCCTCGGGGGGATCGCGGAAGCCTCCCGTTGCCACGCCCGGACGGCGTTGATCTCCTGCGCTCGTCGGTCGGTTCCTGCGGGATGCGACCACCTCGTGGTCCTGGAGACCGGTCCGGAGCTGCTCACCGGCTCCACTCGGCTCGCAGCGGGCACTGCCACCAAGATTGCGCTCAACACGCTGACCACCAGTGTCTTCACCCGGCTGGGCAAGGTCCGAGGTAGCCGCATGATCGATCTGCGGGCCACCAACGAAAAGTTGCGGGATCGGTGCCTTCGAATCCTCTGTGAGCTCTTTCCCGGTCTGGATCGGGTCGCAGCCGACCGGGCATTGCACGCGTCCGACGAATCATTGCGATCCGCGGTGGAGCGTCTCGAATCCGAAGGGCTCGGGGCGCCCTGATCTCCAACGGTCAGGAACTGGAACGACCAATGAAAAGCCCCCGCCGAGTCGAACTCGGCGGGGGCCTTTGACTTCGTTCGTGCCTTGGGGGGCACGGGGCAGGGATCAGACCTGGTCGTTGAGGGTCTTGAGCGCCCGGACCTTGACGGCCTTGGAGGCGGGCTTCGCCTTGAACATCATCTGCTCGCCGGTGAAGGGGTTGGTTCCCTTGCGGGCCTTGGTGGCGGGCTTCTTCTTCACGGTCAACTTCATGCCCATGAGCTTGACGGCGGTGCCCTTCTTGAGGTCGGCCACGATCATCGACTCGAGAGCGCCGAGGACGGTGGTGATCTCCTTGCGACTCATCTCCGTCGCATCGGCGATGGTGTTGAAGATCTGGCTCTTGGTTCGCGGATCGGTGGAACCCTTGATGGCGGTGGTCTTCTTTGCGGCCTTCTTGGCCGGAGCCTTCTTGGCAGCCTTCTTCGCGGGAGCCTTCTTCTTGGCCGTCGTCTTGCGAGCGGTCTTCTTGGCGGCGGGCTTGCGAACCGTCTTCTTGGCCGTCGTCTTGCGAGCGGTCTTCTTGGCGGCAGGGCGACGAGTGGTCTTCTTCTTGGCCATGGAGTTCAATCCTCTCGCGTCTGGAAGGTCGGGAATCGAGTCGTCTGGGACCGGGGCTGGAGTCGGGTCCACCCTCGAAAGAAGGCGGAACCTGAATGAATTCCAGCAGGTCGGCAGGCGGTGACGATCCCGATCCGTCGGGACGCTGTTCCTTGGAGGTCCGACTCCCGCGCGGGAGTCCGAACCGGGTTTCACCGGGGCCCCGGGACCATTCCATCGGTCCCACCGGTCTTGGGCGACCGGCAAAAGAGGGCGTCGAGTTGCGGTGCACATCGGAGAAACACCGCGTTTCCCGCCGGAATCTACCGATGCCGTGCGACCTCGACAATACGCAAGTCGGCGTAAAACGTCGGAAAGGACTATTTTTTCAGTGCTTTTGGTGGGAAGGGCCTCGAAAACCCTTCAAAACACGACTTCAGGCGTTCTGGTCGCCCGATTTGTCGGGGATTGGACGCTCATTGGTGATCGTCGGATTGGCAAAGATCGAGCCGAGATCGGGGACATCGAGGGTTTCGTCAAAGAGGGCCTGGCCGTCGGCGGAGAGCCGGGGAATCGCAGGTTCGCTCGCCACCGCAGCCAGGGTGAGCGGGCCGATCTGGTGGCTGACGCCCGGTCCGAGACGTCTCCTTCGCGGAGTCTTCGGGGCGTGGAGGGCCTCGGGTCGGAGATCGACCAGTGACCACTTGGATCCTTCGCGGTAGATGAGACAGTCCATTTCGGAGACCGATTCGTCCTCGACCACCACGTCGCAGGTCGGATCGCGGCCGATCAGCACACGGTCCGCGCCGGCCAGGTCAAGCAGGCGAAGCCCTCCCCGGTGGGCGTCGGATCGATGGAACGCGATCAGGAGAGACCCGGCGTCCGAGGCGGCGCCCGGGACCGCCCGGTCCACGTAATCCTCCCGGGTTCGAAGAATCGGCGTCTGTTTGCGTTCAATGGGCCGGGGGGGGTGGACGGGGATCTTCGGCTTGATTCCATCAACCCAGATCACGACCGGGCCGAGATTGATCCAGGCTTCGGCGGGATCGAATTGAAGAAGGGCGGTCGGGCCGCCGGGGCCTTCGATTCCGGCCGTGCTGTCCAGGTCGACGGCGTGCCAGGTTCCTTCGTGCTCGAACACGAGGGCGTGGCGTCGGCTCACCCGATCGTCGGGAATCACCACGCCGCTCTCCGGGTGTCGTCCGATCGTCACCGTGGCGCGTGCAGGAAGCGGCTTCGAATGAAGAAGCGAACCATCGGCGCGAGCGACGAGCAGGTCGGGCATCGGGTGCGGGCTTCCACAGGGGGCCGCGAGTGGTGAGGCAAGGTGGATCATCACCTTGTCGTACGGTGATCCGGAGGATTTTCGGTGGGAGAACCTGGTCTTTGCAGGATTTCACCGGGCGGATCAGGCATTCGCCCCGGTGTTGGATGCGAGTACCGGGGGTCGGCCGACGGAAACATAGGTGAACCCCATTTCCGCCATCAGCTGCCGACGGTAGACGTTTCGACCGTCGAAGATCGTCTTGGATCCGAGCAGAGCGCCGATCTTTTCGAAGTCCGGCGAGCGGAATTCGTTCCATTCGGTGCAGACGACGAGGGCATCGGCACCCGCCAGGCACTCGTACATGCCTTCGGCGTGTTCGGCGGGCGGAAACTCGGTTCCGAGGTGCTCAAGGCCTTCCGGGCAGAAAGCCTTGACCTTCGCACCCGCCGCCACCGCCATCTTCATGAGTGCGATGGCGGGGGATTCACGGATGTCGTCGGTCTTGGGCTTGAAGGACACGCCCCAGAACGCGAGGGTTCGACCTTCCAACTCCGTTCCCATGACCGCGGTGATCTTGTCCCAGAACCAGCCCCGCTGCTCCTGGTTGACCTCGTGGACGGCCTCGTTCAGTTTGCAGGGCATTCCAGCCTCACGGCCCATCGAGCACACCGCAAGGGTGTCCTTGGGGAAGCACGAGCCGCCGTAGCCGAGGCCGGGATACAGGAACTGATTTCCGATTCGGCGATCGGCGCACATGCCTTCTCGAACGTTCTTGATGTCGGCCCCGTAGGACTCGCAGAGGCGGGAGATCTCGTTCACGAAGGAGATCTTGCAGGCGAGCATGGCGTTGGATGCGTACTTCACCATCTCAGCGCTGCGAACGTCCATCATGAAGATCGGGTTGCCCTGGCGGACGAAGGGTTCGTAGAGCTCTCGCATCGAGGTTTCAGCGCCTTCGCTCTCGATGCCGCAGACCACGCGATCGGGCTTCATGAAGTCACTGATCGCATCGCCTTCCTTGAGAAACTCGGGGTTGTCCGCGATGTGGAAGGGGGCGTTGGTTCGGCTCTTGATGAGGTCGCGGACCTTGTGGCTCGTCCCCACGGGCACCGTGCTCTTCACGACCACGGTCTTGGCCGTCTGGTCGGTTCCCAGCGAATCGATGACGTCGGCGATGTCCTCGGCCACGCGAAGCACGTACTGAAGATCGGCGGAACCGTCGGTGTCACTCGGCGTTCCCACGCAGATGAAGATCACTTCGGCGTCGCGATAGGCCGCGGCCTTGTCGGTGGTGAACGACAGGCGTTCCGCCTCGGCGTTCCGCACGATCATCTCGCTCAGCCCGGGCTCGTAGATCGGACTCTCGCCCCGATTGAGCATCGCGATCTTCTTCTCGTCGACATCCAGACAGGTGACGTCATTACCGGTCTCGGCGAAACAGGCACCGGTGACCAGGCCGACATATCCACTTCCGACCATCGTGAGCTTCATGAACGAGTACTCCGGGATCTTGGGACTGCAAGGAGGTGGGCTGGGACTGCCACCGAATTTCAAACCCTAGCGGGATTGTCGGCCAGTGACCACGGTTCCTGCAATCCGAAACGCAAATCAGGTTCACGGAACGTGTTTTCCTTCAGATCCGAGTGTCGACGGCTTCCGCTTCGAGCAGCGTCGCCTTGATCTTCGACCATCGTCCGTCGGCTCCATGACCACCAAATCCGCCGGGGCCGGAGGCCGAAACCACGCGATGGCACGGGGTCACGATCGGTTGCGGATTGCGGCGCATCGCCTGGCCGACCGCCCGGGCGGCTGTGGGGCGGCCTACGGCGGCGGCGAGGTCGCCATAGGTTCGAACCAGACCAAGGCGGATTCTGCGCGTTTCCCGCCAGATGGCCCGCTGAAAGGCGGTTCCGCGGGGAAGGTCGATGTCGTCGAAGTTCACCTGCTCTCCGGCCATGGATCGGAGGATGCGATCGCAGAGCGACGGGAGGAGGGTTTCATCCGTGGGGCCGAAGTGCCGGGCCCTCCATTCGCTGGATCCTCCGTGCTCGAGCATCGAGCACCACCCGGTCTCGACCTGACCCTCTTCAAGTCGTCGGACGTAGAAGTCGCCGGTCGGAGATGCGAGGATTCGATGTCTGGAATCGGACATGCTCGGAGCCTACCGGGCTCGAACCACGATTCGTGAATTCGATGCCGGGCCCCGACGACGGACACGCGACCCTCGCGGCGGGGGCGAGCAAAAAAGGCTTCCCCGGTCTTCGGATCGCCGTGTTCGTTCGTTTGACGTGTTCCGTCCGGGTTCATTACCGTCANAACTTCTTTGCAACGCCGGGTCGGATCGGACCGTCCACGGCGACTCGGGTGGACGGGAGAGGGCCGGAATCATGGGAATCATGGGCCAGCCGACGAAACACACGCGTGGGGCGATCTGTCCACGATGCGGCTACGACTTCGAGGGAGAAGTGTCGACGTGGCGCGAGGCCTGTCCTCTGAACGTCGTCTGCGTCGAATGCGGGTTCAGGGCCGACATGATCGATGTCCTCGGCCGCGGTCAGACTCCGGCCTGGTTCATCGGNGTGGGGCAGGGATGGCGGGGGATGTTCCGGCGGGTTCCGGGGACGGCGGTGCGGGTGTTGTTTCCTTTTCGGGAGACCTCGCGTCTTCGACTTGCTCATTTTCAGCGATCGTTTCCTGACCGTGCGCTCGTGACCTGGCTTTTCTCCCTGCTTCTGTTGGCGGCCGCGTTCGTGGGCATCGCGACTGCAAGCGTCGAATCCAGGAACATCATCGAGGATCTGGGGGCCGGGCCGATGGGCCTTGAATGTCCGCAGGATGAATTCATCGAGACCGTGATTTCCCGATCCGGGGATCGCCTTCTGTTGGTCGGAATCGACGTGCTCGAGGGTTTTCCGGCCGTGACCGGGCAAGATCGCTGGCTTGTCAGGCTCGACATCCGGAAATCAGCCTGGGGGCTCGAAGAACCGAATGACGATCTCCTCGATCCTCGGTGGCCTCTTCGTCGAGTCGCGNGAATCCTTTCTCCGCCGGCGTCGTGGGTCGGGCTGGCGGTCCTCCTGACTCCGATGACCTTCCTGCTCCTGCCGGTGAGTCTTCGGCGATGCCGGATCTCCTGGAGTCAGATGCTCCGCATCGCGTGTTTATCACTGTCGTTGCTGCTGTTGCCCGTGGGGTGCGAGGCGTTCTTCTCGACACTCAGCGCTGATCCGGGCAATCTCGCGGGCGAGATTTCCGGTCGCCCGAGAGGCGGCATCGGCTGGAGCTTCGGGGTCGGGCCGGCGTTGTTGTACGTGTGGCTGGTCTTCTGGTGGGTCGGTGCATGTCGGATGCTCGGATTGCCCCGGGCACCGTGGGTGGCGGGAACCATGGTCCTCATGGCGACGCTTCTGGCGATGGCCATCACCGGCCCGGACGCATTGGTTGGGATATTGAGGCGTTGGAGGGGTTGAACCCCGATTTCATCCGGACGAGGGCTGGCCGGTGGCCCTAAACTCCGGGCATGAACCCCACTCAGACCGCGACCTCGACCGTCATCGATCACGACCCCATCAGCCGCTCCATCGTCGATCTGCTTCAAGAAGTCGATCCTGCGGTGGCCGACGTCCTGGTCGCGGAGGCCGATCGGCAGTCATCGACGCTTGAACTCATCGCGAGCGAGAACCATGTCACCGGTCCGGTGATGCACGCGGTCGGGACCTGGATGACCAACAAGTACGCCGAGGGNTACCCCGGGAAGCGTTACTACGGAGGTTGCGCGCAGCATGACATCATCGAGGACCTCGCTCGCGACCGGGCGAAGCAACTCTTCAACTGCGGATTCGCGAATGTCCAGCCGCACTGCGGCGCGAATGCGAACATCGCGGCGTTCATGGCGCTCATCAAGCCCGGCGNCACCGTGCTCAGCCTGCCCATCAGTTCGGGCGGCCACCTGAGTCATGGCCTCAAGCCGAACTTCTCGGGGACGTACTTCAACATCGTCGACTACGACCTGGATCCCGAAACCGAGCTTCTGGACTACGACGAGATCGCCCGGATCGCCCGGGAGTGCAAGCCCCAGCTNATCATCTGNGGCTANTCCGCCTACTCNCGNATCATCGANTTCAAGCGGTTCCGNGAGATCGCGGACGANGTCGGNGCGTANCTCATGGCCGACATCGCCCACATCGCGGGGCTNGTCGCGTCCGGGGTCCATCCGTCACCGTTNCCGCATGCCCACGTGGTCACCACNACNACNCACAAGACGCTCCGCGGACCCCGAGGCGGACTGATCCTCTCGGATGACGCGGACATCGCGAAGAAGATGGACCGCAAGGTCTTCCCCGGAAGCCAGGGTGGCCCGCTGATGCACGCGATCACCGGGAAGGCCGTGGCCTTCGGTGAAGCCCTCAAACCAGAATTCAAGACCTACTGCGAGCAGGTCGTCNCCAACGCGAAGGCGTTGGCCGACGCCCTGGTCGGCCACGGTTACCGACTCTGCTCGGGCGGCACCGACAACCACCTCATGCTGGTCGACCTGCAGCCACGAGATGCGAATCTCACCGGCGCGGATGCGGAGAAGTGGCTGGAGTCCGCGGGCATCATCGTGAACAAGAACGGCATCCCCAACGATCCTCGTCCGCCGATGGTGACGTCCGGGCTTCGCCTCGGGACACCTGCCCTCACCACCCGCGGCCTGAAGGAGGCCGAGATGGTGCAGGTTGCGGCCTGGCTCGACCGGGTCATGGCCTCCGGCGGCGACCCCGCGACCTGCAGCGAGGTCCGCGAGGAGATCCGTCGCTTCTGCGAACGCTTCCCGCTGCCGCACTGATTCTCGAGGACCTCCCGGAAGGGCTCGTGATCAGGACGGTTGCTCGGCCAACGATGGGGTGATGTCCTCTTCGTCGAGTTCCTGCTCGGCAAGCCGCTTCCTCAGCGTGCCCAGGTCCGCCCCCATCATGCCGACCATCACGCCGTTCGCCTTGAGCTTGATCCTGGCGGCCCGGTCGATGGCCCAGATGAACGCGATGGGACTCGGGAGAAACACGATGTGCAGCAAGGGCGTGAGCATCAACGCGGCCACCAGGAGGCCCGTCATGAAATCCATTCGCTCATCGACCTTGCTCAAAAGGGCCAGGGTGGCGATCCAGGTCGCGGCCAGGCTGACGAGCAGGAAGAAGCCGACGAACGGCACGGTGTATGTCAGGAGTTCGGCGGGTCTCTGTGGGCCTGCCTGGATCATGCTGCTGACATAGAAGGAGAGGGTGTTGAGAATCACGACGCCGAAAAGGCAGATCATCAGCCCACGCTCATGGGTGGCGATGGCGAGAAGCCGGCGGAGAGGGATTTCGATGGTGTCTGGGGTCGTCGCTGACTTCTTCATGAATGGCGGTCTCGTACGGAGGGAAGATTCGGTCAACCGGGGGCAGGGTGCCCCGGCATCCGGCTCGCGCCCCCCGGGCACGAACCGGATGCTTCCGTGGTCAGGAGGCTGTCCGGGTCGAATCCGTACGTGAAAGCCGCTCTTTTCGTTCGTTCCGAATTACGATGGTCGTTCCTGGCCTTGAATCGGCCTTCGTCGACCCTGCGGCATCCCTGGAGCGCCCGGCATGATCAGTGCGTCCTCGATTCTTCTGACGGCCTGCCTGGCGTTCGGAGGCCCCGCTTCCCCGACGCCGGTCGCGAAAGACCGCCCCAACATCGTGCTGATCATGGCCGATGACATGGGGTACTCGGACATCGGGTGCTTCGGGAGCGAGATCCGCACCCCGAACCTCGACCGGCTGGCCGCCGACGGGGTCCGCTTCACGAACTTCTACAACACCGCGCGGTGCTGCCCCACCCGGGCAGCCCTCCTGACCGGTCGCTACTCGCATCAGGCGGGTGTGGGGCACATGGTGGACGACCGCGGATCGGACGGCTATCGCGGGGAACTCGCCGCCGACAGTGCCTCCATGGCGGAAGCCCTCGGCGCCGCCGGGTACGCCACCGGCATGAGCGGGAAGTGGCACGTCACCCACAACCTCGGCAAGCCCCGAGAGATGATCGAACCCGAGGATCGCACCAACTGGCCGCTCGACCGAGGGTTCGAATCCTTCTACGGAACCATCCACGGGGCGGGCAGCTTCTTCGACCCGGTGACCCTGGCCCGGGGCGACGACTACATCGAACGCGATCGCGAGGACTTTCACTACACCGACCGGATCAACGAGGAGGCCGCCGACTACATCCAGCGACACGCCGCCGGTGGTGACGATCGACCGTTCCTGCTCTACGTCGCACACACCGCGCCGCACTGGCCGCTGCACGCTCGCGAGGAGGACATCGCCCGGTGGAACGGGCGCTACGATCAGGGCTGGGACGAACTTCGGGCGGAACGACACCGGCGGATGAAGGCCATGGGCCTGGTGGATCCGGCGTGGCCGCTGACCCCCCGGGACCGGCGGGTGAAGACCTGGGACCAGGTCGAACATCCCGCGTGGCAGGCCCGCCGCATGGAGGTCTACGCGGCCCAGGTGGAACAGCTCGATCGCGGCATCGGCCTGATCNTCGACGCCCTTCGAAAAACCGGAGAACTCGACGACACCGTGATCGTGTTCATCGCCGACAACGGTGGCTGCGCTGAAGAGATCAACTCGAGGTGGGGGAGCCTGAGCATTCCCGACAAGACCCACGACGGTCGAACCGTGGTGCGAGGCAACGATCCGGCGATCATGCCGGGAAGCGACGAGAACTATCAGAGCTACGGCATCCCCTGGGCCAACGCCTCCAACACGCCGTTNCGTCTCTACAAGCACCACGTTCANGAAGGTGGCATCGCCAGCCCCTGCGTCGTGCACTGGCCGGCNGGGATCAAGGCCCGNGGCGAGCTGAACANCACCCCGGGTCACGTGATCGACCTTCTNCCGACCTTCCTGGATCTGGCGGAGGNCGAGGCTCCCACCGAAATCGAGGGTCGGGCGGTGAAGCCGCTGGAAGGCGTGAGTCTGGTTCCGGCTTTCGGAGGAGGCTCGGTCGAGCGTGACGCGATCTACTGGGAGCACGAGGGCAATCGCGCGGTCCGACAGGGGCGTTGGAAGCTCGTGGCTCGTCATCGCGGCGACTGGGAACTGTACGACCTCGTTTCGGATCGAACCGAGATGCGGGATCTTTCGGTCGCGCAGCCCGAGCGGGTCGCGCGGATGATCGCGATGTACGAAGGTTGGGCGACGCGATGCGGGGTCCGGCCATGGCCGCTGAAGAAAACGCCGTGATGCCGCCGTTCGCCGTGTACCCGCCGGAATCGGACGCGGCCGNCGATCGTTCGATGTCGTGTTCGACTCAGCGGTTCGCGATCGGGGTTCCGCAGTAACAGGACGACGTCGGCATGACGTCCGCACTCTTCCAGGCGTGACGGAAGGACTGGTCGACCCTCATCGCTTCCTCGTTCCGGTCTTGGCCCCGGAGAGCCTCCCGGAGTCCGAGCAGGGCCCAGCCGTTGGCGGGGTACACCTCGAGATCCCGCAGNTAGACCGCCTCCGCCTCCTTGAAGCGTCCCGCGGAGACCAGGAGGGCNCCGTAGGCATGTCGGGCCGGCATCATCCAGGGTGCCGGNTCGGCGTAGACGATCTTCTCTTCGGCCGCGCACGCCTGCTTCAGCAGATCAAGGCCCAGATCGGTATTGCCGGCTTTGAACTCGAGTTCGCCTTCGAGGACCAGCCGGGCCATCGGCATGATCTCCGCCGCGGGCTGATTGCCGAGCCAGCGTTCGAGTCCGTCCAGGCCCTTCACCGCTTCGTCGAACGCAAGGAGTTCGGAGCGGGCTTCCTCGATCCGCGCTGTGTTGGCCAACGCCACTCCCCGGGCATAATGCCGCATGCAGTGATTGACGTGCGCCCATTCGGGATCTGCGGGTTCTTCGAGGATCTCGTCCCAGAGACCGAATCGGACGAGCGCGTGCCACTTGCAGGCGGCGACGCCGTCGGTCGCCATCGCGAAGGCTTCCATCAGGGGCGCGGGAACTTCGGTCCAGATCGCTCGTGCCGCGCTGATCGCTTCTCGTCGCCGCCCCTGCATGGTCGCGGCCCAGCTCAGGAAGTGGCGGTTGTGCGACATGTAGAGTCGGTATTCGCCGGCATTCGGATCGCCTTCGAACCACTGGTCATCGAGCGCAGCCGCACGTCGATTGCAATCGGCGGCGTCGTCGTAGCGACCAGTCTGCATCCAGATGTGCGAGGGCATGTGGACCAGGTGGCCGGCCGCGGGAATCAGNTCCACCAGGCGATCGGCCGCAGGTTCCGCGAGTTCGGGCCAGGGTGAGGACTCCATCGTGTGGATGTACAGATGATTGGCCCCGGGATGGCGGGGGTCCTGCCGCATGACGCCTTCGAGGATGGCGCGGAATTCCAGCGTCCGGTCGAGGGGTTCACCGTCGAGGCTCCAGTACGCCCAGGGCTGAAGCGTGATCATCGCTTCCGCGGTCCACGTCTGGATGTCGGGGTCGAAGGGGAATGCCTTCGCGACGGCCTGCATCTCCGTGAGGTACGCCTCGTTCTGAGCGGTCAGGTCTTCGGGCATCGGGTACTCGTATCGAGCGACGACCGCTTCGATGAGGGCCCGGTTCGAGCCGGACTCGCGGTCACGAAGTTCATACGCCTTTTTCGCCGCGGCGTACGACCACTGGTCCTTGGGAGGAATGATCTCCGGGTTGTTCTGGTTCGGCCCCGAGGCGTAGGCGATGCCCCACCATGCCATGGCGAAGTCGGGGTCCTGTCGCGTGGCTTCCATGAAGGAAGCGATCGCGCCGTCGAAGTTGTAGCCGTTCATCAGGGCGAGCCCCTGGTCGAACCAGCGGCGGGCTTCCTCGGATTCGGTCGCCACGGGGCGGCGATGATCTCCGAGGTTTTCGAGGATCATCGGAGGGGCCTTCAGGTCGCCATCCGGAAGAACGGGAGGAGCGACCAGGCTGATCGGCAGGTAGCAGGCGAGGGTGGCGAGCAGCATCATTCCATCTCCGTTTCGTCGTGGGAAGTCGGAGGCCTCGATCGACCTCGCCGCCGCATCTTAGGTGTTCTCAATGCATCATTCGGGGCTTTTCGCCCCTGGCCGTTCGGCAATCCGCGAGTCGATCAGTCGAAATGGCCGATGTTTGAAGATCTCCTCGGTGTGGTTGAAACCGCGCCGACTTCCTCGTTCCCGGATTCCAGCGATGTCGGATTCCATCTTCGAACAAGAACGTCTCGAGACTCCGCCCGGTCTCGAATATCGAACCGGGCAGGTGATCGCCGTGGTGGTGGGGGCCCATCCCCGGGCGGAAATCTCGGATCGGCCCTGGGCCGGTCGGATGGTTCGGGCGATGCGGGCCGGGCTTCGGGCTCGCGGTCACCAGCTTTCAGGGGGTCCGCTGCCGATGGTGGTCACCGACGTCTGGTATCTCAATGACGAGTCGCTTCGGCTGCAGCCGACGATCTCGCTCGGTGATCCTGCGGTGAATGCGGCGAGTGCGATGTTCGCCAACCGCCTTCCCTGTGCCTATGCGATCGAAAACGCCTGCCAGGTGCTGCTCGATCCGGAGTTGCTTGAGCCTCGAGCCTGTCTCTGGGGCGTGGATGATGAAAGCACCCGTTTCGCGATCGAGCGGTTCGAATCCAAGTGGATGGAAGAGTTTCTCGATGCGGCGGAGAATGTCTGCGAGGCTTGAGAGGCCCGGGGCGGCGATCAAAGGGCGGCAAGGCGTCGGGAGGTCTCTTCGCGGCGAAGGGCGTCGATCAGTCCTCGGAGTTCTCCCTGCATGAGCGCCCCGAGATTCGCGTTCTCACCGATCCGGTGATCGACCGCGATGTTCTCCTTCCAGCGGTAGGTACGGATCTTCTCCGCCCGGCTGCCGGAACCGATCATCGAATTGCGTTCCGCGACCCGGGCGGCATCTCTTTCGGCCTTCTGTCTCTGATACAGCCGGGCTCGGAGCAACGTCCAGGCCTTCTCGCGATTCTGAGTCTGGCTCTTGGTCTCCTGCATTCGGACCTCGACCCCGGTCGGTTCGTGGATCAGATGGACCGCAGTAGCGACCTTGTTCACGTTCTGGCCGCCCGGACCCTGGGCGGTGGTGATCGATTCCTTGACGTCCGCCGGATCCAGTTCGACTTCGACTTCTTCAGGCTCTGCGAGCACCGCGATGGTCGCGGTCGAGGTGTGGACGCGGCCCTGGGTCTCCGTCGCGGGAACCCGTTTGACCTGGTGAGTTCCCGACTCGAAGGCCAGATCCGCCCAGACGCCGTCGCCGGCCACTTGTACGACCGCGGCCTTCACCCCGCCGGCGTCTCCGGGTGAAAGGTCGAGAGGCTCGAACTTCCAATGGCGAGCCGAGGCGAATCGTCGA
Source organism: Phycisphaerae bacterium (assembly GCA_002683195.1). Next base: position 2,125 of record NYSW01000057.1, on the reverse strand, counting down.
TACATCTCCAGGAGATCACCCGCCCAGAGGCCGGCTTCGTCTCCCCCGACTCCGGCTCGGATCTCGAGGATCACCGAGCCGATCGAGTCGTCGTCCGCATTGACCAGGCGTGACTGGATCGATTCGACCAGTTGCTTCATGCGGGTTTCGATCTCGGGCAGTTCCTCTCGGGCCAGGGCGACCAGGTCGAGGTCTTCGTTCGCGGTGATCGAATCGGTCCACTCCGCGTGTTCGGTCAGGGCCGCGTCGAATTCGGAGAGGCCGCGCACCAACGGCTCCAGAGCCTTGCGGCGGGTCGAGAGTCGGGCAACGGCGCGGTGATCACCCATCGTCTCGGGATCGACCAGTGATCTTTCGATCTCGTCGAACTGGTCACGGAACTCCTCGAGTTTTCGGCGGAGGTTGTCAGGCAGTTCGACGATCAAGGCCGGATGTTCCGATGGTGGGGAGTCAAGTTCGGCGGATACGGGCATGGAAAGACCCGCGTCGCAGGGCGACACGGGTCTCGATGATCATGAGGGAGTCGAAGAGGTCGGGACCCAGGTCGAACCGAGGTCGAACCCAGGTCGAACCCAGGTCTCAGGGACCATGACCCCCTCGGAGCTACTTCTTGGCGTTCTTCTTGTCGAAGTAGTTGCCCGCGAACTTTCGCTGGAACTTCTCGACTCGGCCGGCGGTATCCACGAAGGCGCTCTTGCCGGTGTAGAACGGGTGCGAGCCCGACCAGACTTCGACCGACATTTCGGGGACGGTGGCCCCGACGGTCATGACGACCTCGCCGCGGAAATACACCTTGCACTCAGGGAAGTACTCGGGATGAATGTCGGTCTTCACGGTTCTTGCTCGCGGAGATCAGGTTCGATGGAAATGCCGCGCTGGCCAGGTGCCAACTTGCGACCGAATCGGACAGTGTAGCGGGATTGATGGCCCTTGGGCAAGCGGGAGCAGGCGAGGGGTCTGGTGCGAGGTGGGGCGAGGGTCCCTCGTCGACGATGGGGACCCGTTCGGCCCGGATCCTGACCTCCAATTTTACCGATTTTCCCGTGGATCTCCAGAGAAGTAGGCGTAAACTTCTAAGTAAGAAGAGATTGTCATTTCTTCGAGGTCCTTCATTTTTCCGGGCCTGGTCTGTTTTTCAGGGGGCTTCCCGGCCCCCCAAATTCCGCCTTTGTAGGAGATCCATCATGAAGATTCGTCATCACGCCATCGCGGTCGCGGCCATGGTTCCGACTGTGGCCCTCGCATTTGGGGACACCGTGTACGACGAGGCCATTGACGGTGAGTTGTCCGGCGACCCGAATGCACCCACCTTCATCGACTTCACGGGTGCGAGCTCCACCGTGGTTTTCACCACGGACGGGGAGGGAGACGATCGAGACATCTTCACTTTCAACGTCGCCAGTGGCTTCGAGTTGACGGGGATCGTTCTCGACCTGTTTGATACCGACAACGAGTTCAATCTCGGATTCATGGGATTCTCGGCCGGGGACGTCCTCGGGGCCGACCCGATCAATCCGAATCCGTCCGGTCTTCTCGGGTACGCGTTGCCCAGCGAAGCTGATTCCGGCTTGGATTTCTTCGACCTCATGGGTCAGGCGTCCGGTGCTCAGGGCTACAGCGGGCCGCTTGGCGCGGGTGATTACACGTTCTGGGCCCAGGAAACGAGCCCCTCGGCCGATGACTGGGCCATCTCTTTCATCATCACCCCGGTGCCTGGCCCCGGTGTCCTGGCCATGGCTGCAGTGGCTGGACTTGCCGGACGTCGTCGACGAAACTGATCGCCGTCCTTCCGTACGTAATCCAACCAGCGGCGCGTTCCATCCTGGAACGCGTCGCTGTCGTTGCCGACCCCGGCAGCGACGCGGAGATCCGGGGGTGGTTCTCGGGCCTCGAACGAGTATCGCGGTTTCGGATGTTCACTTGACGAGAACGTCGGGGCGGGTACGCTACGACTTCGTTGATCCCCTGTAGCTCAGTTGGTAGAGCGAGCGGCTGTTAACCGCTAGGTCCTTGGTTCGAGTCCAAGTGGGGGAGCTTCACTCAAGACCGCGTTTCGGGCCTCGCCCGGACGCGGTCTTTTCGTACCGCTCCAGGTCCGGCCCTCGGCGTCTTGTGGTCCTCGTGA
>NYSW01000056.1 GCA_002683195.1 Phycisphaerae bacterium | reverse complement strand
TGAAGATCTGGTTTCTGGGGCGGAAGGGTGATCTTCGGCCGGGTTTCGGATCGAACGAAGGAACCATCGGCCCCGAGCTCGGCTTCGGCACCGTGGTCGGTGATGCATTCGACGAGCCTGTGCTGCTGGTGAAGATCGCCTGGGGCGGCAAGGCCATCGGCAAGGAGTTTCGACCGCCCAGTTCGGGAGGGGAGGTCGGGGCCGAGTACCGCATGCTGGTCGCGGAGACCAGGAAAGTCCTCGCGGATCCCGCGGCGATCTTCCCCGAGTTCAAGGGGCGGGAGTTCGAGTTGATGGGAATCGGCTGGCATCAGGGTTGGAACGATCGGGTCGATCAGGCGTTCAACGATGAGTACGAGGAGAATCTCGCGAACCTCATCCGCGATCTTCGCAAGGAACTCGGGACTCCAAATCTTCCCTTCGTCATCGCGGAAACCGGGATGAGCGGCCCCGATGAAAAGCATCCGCGGGCCCTCTCGCTGATGGCGGCCCAGGCCGCGGTGGCGAAACGGCCGGAATTCGCGGGAACGGTCGACTTCGTGGGGACGCGAGACTTCTACCGTTCGCCGGAGCGGTCTCCATCCCGGCAGGGCTACCACTGGAATTCGAACGCCGAGACCTACTACCTGATCGGAGAGGGCATGGGCAGGGCGATGATCCAACTGGTCGGACGACGATGACCGATCGGGGGACCATGGTTGATGCATCCTCGGACGTGAATCGGCCCGCTCGGAAATCTCTCCGTCGAAGGATGTTGGAAGGAGCCGTCCTGCTGATCTCGGTGGGGTCGCTGCTCGTCTTTCTCCTCGGGCGACTGGGGCCGTCGGGGCTCGAAGCCCTCGCGAGCCCCTGGACGCTCCAGGTCTCGATCGTCATGTCGATGGGCATCGGCTCGCTGTTCCTGCTCGGTCGTCGCGCTCCGGCGTTGGCCATGCTGCCGGGACTGGCATGGGCGTGGTGGGTGGTGGTTCCGGTTCTCACGGCGTCGCCCGCGGCGAGCGATGGGCCGTTCCTCCGAATCGTCTCCTTCAACGTCGGCGTCACCAGTCCCCCTGATGCCGCGGCGATCGAATGGCTCGCCTCGTCTCGCGCCGATCTCATCGGACTCCTCGAATGCACCCCGGAATGGGTGGACGCGGTGGCGGGAATCGAGCGTGAAGACGGTCGACGATGGTCGACGATCATCTCCCGGCCGCGGTCGAGCGACGTCGGTGGCATCGCCTTGCTCGGTCTCGACCCATTGCGGGACGGCTGGATCGGGACGCCGGTCGACGGTGGACTGCCACAGCTCGAGGCGACCGCGACCACCGCCCTGGGATCGCTTCGCGTCTTGCTCGTCCATCCCATTCCTCCCCTCGGTTTCCGGAGGACCGAGGTACGCAACGCGACCTTCGAGTGGATGACGGATCGGTGTGAAGCCTCGCCGGTCCCCGCGCTGGTGGTCGGCGACTTGAACGAGACGCCCTTCGGCCGGACGTTTCAGGACTTCACCTCGGCGACCGGGCTTCGGGGAGCCGGCGGCTGGTCGCCGACCTGGCCGGTACGGCTTCGCGGCATCACGATCCCTTCGCCGTTTCGGATCCCGATCGATCACGTGCTGGTTCCGGAGGGATTCGTGATCAGCGCCCATCGGGTCGGCCCCGATTTCGATTCCGACCACCGGCCCGTCGTGGTGGACGTCATTCGCACCCCGAAGTGAGCGGTACATCCGGAGAAGCCGAGGAACGCGACCCGCCGCACCGGGGCGACGAACCACCCGTCCGGTGCGACGATCGGCACCACGAATCGGTCCGGACGGCGTTCTTTCCTCGGATCTTCGGGAAGAATCGACCGGATAGGTCACCAATTCGGCGATTGGAAGTCTCCAGATCAATCCTCCATCACCGGTCAGGTACGATTCGGCAGCGCCTCCGGGGCGATCAAACGACATCACCGAAAGGAATTTTCATGGTCCGCCTTCCTCTGCTTCTCCTTGGTCTCTCGCTCACGGCTCCGGTTTTCGCTGCTCCTCCCACCCAGGGGGAGATCGAAGCCAAGGTCGGAATGGCAAGGGAGTTCTTTCAAAGCAAGGGAGAGGCCTTCAGTCTTGACGACCCTGAATTTCACGCAGTGCTGGACGCTCAGCTCGAAGGCATCGATCCCGCGGAATGTGATTTCGAGCAGATCAAGGCCTTGAACATGCTCTGGGCATACACCCCCAACGCCCGGCCGATCTGGCTGGAGCGAATCAAGTCGTTGGGCAATGGCGAGCAATGGCTCGATGCCGCACTGATGTTGGCGAACATGGATGAACTGGACGCCGGACTCGATATCGGCATGGCCAATGGTGGATTCACCAGCGTTCCCGATGACCGAATCGGCGAAGTGATCGGCGTGATGTCACGGGTCGATGCCGGGAAACTGATGCCGATGCAGACCGAACTGGTCCTGTTGATCGATCGAATGCCTGCCGATGCAAAGGCGTTGTCCGCTTGGATCGAATACCCCGCACTGCTCGAGACGGCGGGAGTCGATGCCGGTACCCGCAAGGCCATCCATGCGAAGCTGGTTGAGAAGATGAAGGCGGTGGTCGCCGCGGCGCCCGAAGGGCAAGGTCGGGCTCGGCTTGAAAGCGGGCTTTCATTCCTTGATTCCGCGGCTGGCCGGGGGGAACTGATCGGTTTTCCCGCCCCGGAGATCGAGTTCACCTGGAACAGTGAAGGAAACGAATGGAACTGTTTCAACTGCCTCCGCGGGAACGTGGTGGTGGTCGACTTCTGGGCGACCTGGTGCGGGCCGTGCGTGGGATCATTCCCCGACGTCAGGGAACTCGTGGAGTACTTCAAGGGGTACGACGTGATCTTCCTCGGTGTCACCAGTCCCCAGGAACGAGTGTCCTTCCGCGACGAGCGTGGGCGGGTCAATGCCGCCGACTTCGCGGACGAGTGCAAGCTCATGGTCGACTACAAGAAGTCGATGGACATGACCTGGCCGATCGTGATGACCAAGCAGGATGTCTTCAACGCCGATTTCGGGGTTCGAGGCATTCCTCACGTGGCGATCATCGGTCCCGATGGCAAGGTCGCGTACAACGGCCTGCATCCCGCCGGTGACAAGGCGGGGAAGATCGACAAGATCAACGGACTTCTGAAGAAGGCGGGCCTCAAGCATCCGGCCTCGCTCAAGGAGACCGAGGCGAACAAGCGAGGCTGAATCAGCCTTTCCAGCCCTCCATGGACGACGCCCCGGCGGAAGCCGGGGCGTCGTCGCATCCGGAGCGCATGACGCCATGTGATTCTTGGGGATAGGCTGTGATTCATGGATGCACTCGTAAACAAGGTTGGTTCTCCGGTCGTGATCCTGACCGCGGTTCTGGCATCAATGACTTCGACGAGGTCCGCCACGGCACAGGATGATCCCCCGAATCCCAAGGAAACGCCCGCCGTCGATCCGTTCGATCCCGGAGCGACCGAGACCGCGGATGTCCGGTGGCGCGGACTGCAGCACCTCGAACGGATTCAGTTCCTGTCGAACATCTCGACCTTGAATGATTCGCCGGCCCTGTTGCCGATTCGGCCATGGGACCCCTCGGTCGATTTGAAGACTCGCCGGCCCGATCCATTGGGGAGACCACCGGTCGATCCACTGTTCGGGGCACCACTGGAGCCGGTCTTGCGTCCCTGGCGGGCCGTGCAATCAGCGGCGATCGAACAACTCGGCCTGAACACCTCGGCCTACTACACGTTGCTGTATCAGCATGTCACCGATCCGAAGCCCGACACCCCGTCGAACTTCGGAACCGGGCGTCTGGACGTCAACCTGGTCTGGAACCTCTGGGAAGACCATGATGAAGGTGGTTCGCTCCTCGGAAGTGGCTTCGAGGGGCATGGAGTCCTCGGGATCCTGGTTCGCCAGGGGAATCAGATCGGAAATCCGCAGTCGGTCTCGACCCAGGATTCGGCGGGTTCGATCGTCGGACTCGACTCGCTCTACTCCGGTGCGAACGGTGGGCCGGCGACCCTCAACCTCCTGTACCTGCAGCAGGGATGGTTCGATGATCGGTTCGTGGTGTCGGCGGGGAAAATCCATCCGAACCAGTACATCGGTCTCAACTTCTGGGCCAACGACGAATCCCGCCAGTTCATTGCTGGTGCGTTCGACGGCATTCAGCCGCTGGGTTCTTCGCAGGGCGGCTACCAGCTGGGAGTCGCGGTACAGGCGATTCCCACCGAGTCGATCTTCGTGAATGCGGTGGTCACCGACGCGCTCGGACGTCCGGACAATGCGTTTTCAACGTTGGGTGAAGGCTTCCTGTGGACGGCGGTGGAGACCGGCTTCGTCCTGCCGTTCGACGAGGCCGCGCTCGGTGGCCCGACGGTCGCAACGGTGATCTGGTCCGGACAGAATCTCGACGCCCTCGCGTCGACTCCCACGCGGAACTGGTCGAATGCCATCGGCTTCCAGTGGCAGGGGCACCTGACCGATCAACTCGGATATTTCGCGCAGGGGGGGTGGAGCGATCCGTCGATGTCGACGGTGACCACCTCGATCTCCTGCGGCATCGGAATCGAACGGCCATTCGGTCGCCGGGGCGACCTCTTCGGCTTCGGCTACAACTGGATGCGACCGTCTCCCTCGGTGGCGTCCGGAGGAAACGGCAGCTCGCTGCTCGGAGCGGATTCGATCCCCGTCCGATACGTCGGCCTCGCCTACAACGAGAACAACGTCTTCGCGGCAGCAGCCTCGCCCGCTTCGCCCCAGTCGATGATCGAGGCGTTCTACCGCGTGCAGTTGACCGAGTCGATGCAGCTCACACCTGATCTTCAGGTGGTGTTTCATCCGGGTGCCCGAAGTGATACCGAGGTGAGCGTGGTGCTCGGCCTCCGTCTGACCACCGACTTCTGAGCCGATCTCCTGGAGACTAGACGTGAGCACGAATTCGCAGGGTCCCACGGCCCAGGATAGAACGTCGAGATACACGATCGCGATCGCGATGGTCGCCGGGCTCGGCGGCCTGATGTTCGGCTACGACATCGGAGTGATCGCCGACGCGAAGGACGGGATCAGGCATGCGTTCGGCCTGGGCGACAACGAGGTGTCGACGGTGGTGAGCTCGGTGCTCGCCGGCTCGTTCCTCGGCGCGCTCATCGCGGGCCGGTTGTGCGATGCGATCGGTCGCCGATGGACGAACGTCTGGGGTGGCATCTGCTTCATCGTCGGATGCCTCGGCTGCGCGTTCTCGGTCGACCTGACGATGATCATCGCTTTCCGGGTGGTGATGGGTATCGGGGTCGGCTTCTCCTCGGTGGCTGGGCCGCTGTACATCGCCGAGGTCTCCACCCCCTGGTCCCGAGGTGCCATGGTCAGCCTCTACCAGCTGGCGATCACGGTCGGGATCCTCGTCGCCTTCCTGGTGGGACTGGCCGTGCCCGAGGCCGACTGGCGCATCTCGTTCGGACTCGGGGTGTTGCTCGGGGCGGCGTTGATCGCGGGCATGCTGGTCATGCCGCCGAGCCCGCGTTGGCTCGTCAGTCGAGGTCGCTACGACGTCGCTCTTGGTGTTCTGAAGCGGACCCTCGGATCCGACCGGGAAGCCGAGAAGGAACTCGAGACGATCAAGCAGCGGGTGGTCGAGGAGTCCGGTGAAGGTTTCTGGTCCGCAGTCAAGGGCAGCCACGCCGTGCGGATGGCATTGATCCTCGCGATCGGTCTGGCCTTCCTGCAGCAGGCCAGTGGCATCAACGCGATCTTCTACTACGCCCCGGAGATTCTCAAGGAGGTCGGGCTCGGTGAATACGGAAAGGAACTGACGGCAGCCCTCGGATTGATCAACGTCCTCGCGACCTTCATCGCGATCTGGCTGGTCGATCGCGTGGGGCGGCGGCCGCTCTTGTTGGGCGGGACCGCCTTGATGATGGTCTCTCAGGTGGTGATCGGCGTGACGGGGACGCTGTTCCTGGCCAAGGGTGGCTCGGCGGTCTCGGCGGGTGGAATCGTGATCCTGATCTCGCTCTTCGTCGGGATCATCGCCTTCGCCTTCAGCCTCGGCCCTCTGGTCTGGCTCGCGATTTCGGAGATCTTCCCCGCCGGCGTGCGGTCCGCCTGCGTGGGCGTGGCGACGTCGTTCAACTGGATCGGCAACTACGTGATCGCCCAGGGCTCCCTGGCCGCGGTCGAGTTCAGTCCCTCGCTCGCGTTCTGGATCTTCGCCGGCTTCAATGCGGTGACGATCGCCTTCGTCTACTTCCGGATGCCCGAGACCAAGGGGGTTCCCCTCGAGGAGATCGAGTCGTTCTTCGCCAAGGGCCGATCGGCGAAGACCGAAGGGTTGCCGTCCGAATGATGCCGGGTCTTCAGGCCGCGTTCGAACCGACCGTGGGGCCGGGCCGTTCGTTCGCGGTCTTCAGGGCCTTCACCGCGATCCGAGTCACGATCACGCTCACCACGATCGATGCCCCCAGCCCTGCGTAGAGCGTGATCTCGTGGGCGAGCGAGTCGCCCGCCACGATGCCGTCGGCGTTTCCCGCGCTCGCTCGGGCGGCGAGGTCGGCGGTGTGCCGAGCGGCGAAGCCGACGTAGACGGTCGAGAAGTTTCCCGGAACCATGCCGAGGGCGCTGAGCAGGATGGTCCGAAGTCGAAGCCGGGTGGCGGCCAGCATCCAGTTGAGCATGGTGAAGTTGAGCGGAGACAGCCGGAGGAGGAAGACCAGGCGCAGCCCTCGGGACTCCGCGGCTTCCTCGATCGCGGTGAGTTTCGGATGTCGCTCGAGGATGGTCCTCGCCCGGTCGCCCAGAAGACGGCGGCCTAGGATGGCCACCGTCCACACCGACAGGAAGCCACCGACCACCGTCCAGAGCATGCCCCAGCCCAGGCCGAAGATCGCACCGGATGCGATCGCCAGCAGGGACTCGGGGAAGAAGACCGAAGTCGCCACCAGGAACACGGCCACGAAGATGACCGGGCCCCAGGGACCGAGGTTTCGAAGCGTGTTCTCGAATTCACCTTCATGTGGTTCGACCAACGCGGTCCAGATCCACGCTCCCGCCGCCACCACGGTGAGGGCGAGGAGGATCTTCAGGGCCACGCCCCACCAGCGATGGTGGAACGCCGAAGTGGTGTCTTCGAGTGATTGCTGGACGGGAGCGTCCTGATCCATGCGCGGAGGCTACTTCACCGGGGGCAAAGCCGTCGTCATCCGGTCCAGGCGCCCAGGAGAAGGCCGACATCGCCGCTGTCGGTGTTGCCGTCTCCATTGATGTCTCCGGTGAGGCTTCCGAGTCCCCAGCCGCCCAGAACCAGTCCGAGGTCCGAAGCGTTCACGGATCCGTCTCGGTCGAGGTCGGCTGGGTCGAAGGGGGGATCGATCGTGATCGATGCGAAGAAGTCCCAGATCTCACGGGTGGCATCGATGTCCATGTTGCCACCCTGGCCCGGCCAGTCGTGCCCGCCGCCGACCACTCGATAGGAACGGAATTCACGGGGATGGGATTTGGATCGATGGCGATCGAATTCGATCACGCTCCCATCGTTCGGCGCGATGTCGGGCAGCGTGGTGGTCTCGAGAATCGGAGTTTCCAGGAGATCCGACCAGAGTTCGACGACCTCGGGAACCGGTCGGTAGGCGCCCCAGCCGTCCTCGTCGGCCATGTCGCCGGCGAAGACGGTGATGTCGTCGTCGGTTCCATTCATCGCGAGGATGGGCCGGGGGCGGGTCGGATTACAGTCGAGATAGAGCGGATCCATCATGGTGCCGGCCACGGGTGCGAACCCCGCGAAGACCTCGGACTTGCGGCACGCCAACTGATAGCTCATGTCGCCACCGTTGGAAAACCCGGTGACGAAGGTTCGTTCCGGATCGAGTTGGTGTGTCTCCTGCAGGTGCTGGACCAGCGACACCAAGAAGCCGTCGTCATCGATGTCGAACTGCTCGTGGAAGGAATAGCCGACCTGCCAGTACCGGCGGTTCCACTGGTCGCGGGTGCCGTCGGGAAAGACGGCCGCGAATCCCTTTTCGTCCGCGAGCTGAGTCCAGCCGAACTGATTCATCATGCCGGCTCCGCCGCCTCCGTAGCCATGAAGAACGAGAACCAGGGGCTTGGATTCGGGAAGAGATTCGGGAAGATGCAATCGGTAGGTCCGATCGAGGCCGTCATGCTCGAACGATTGTTGCTGGCCATGGGCACAGCCGGCCGCGATCAGGGTGGTGAACAGAAAGGCACTGGTCGCGGTTTCATGCATGTATGAAGTGTAGACCCCGCCAAATCGGATCCAATCGGATTTTTCGACATGTTCCCATGGTCGGATCGGAAAAAGGGGCCTGCTGGGCAGAGGTCTGGGGCTGGTTCAAGCCCGGCGAGGGGAAGGTTCATCGGGGGCGGAGAGGATCTAGACTCGTGGGCGTCCGCACGTCATTCGATCACCCGCCCCCTTCGCTGGAGTTCCTTCATGATCCGTTCGGCCTCGCTGGTACGTGTTCTCGTACTCTTCCTGACGCTCCTTGCCGGGGTCTGGCCGGGTGATGCGGTGTTCGCGGACGAGGGGATCGGAGTCTTGGAGTCGTTCGAGCCGGCGGGGCCGAGTGAATCCGGGAGCTGCCGGATCGACGGCAAGGACTACGTGGTTGGAGCCGATGCGGGCCTCACCGTCGCCGGTCGGTCCTCGAGTGATGAATCGGTACCACCGGTTCCGGTTCTCGGGCACCTGGTTCGATTCGAATACGCGCTTCCGGATCGGGAGCCTCTCATCACGGCGATGCAGTTTCTCGACTTCGGACCGGATTCGATCCAGGACGGTCCACATCTGATGTGGAAGGACGAGGCGACCGCGATCATGTTCACGGTGGTGAACGGCAAGGTGATCCGCAGCGAGCACGAAGGGGTGGCCGAGGGTGATGTGCTTCCGACGCCGAGTGCGACGGTGTCCTCGGTGACGGTGCATGCGGCGAGCGAACCGGAGAAATCCTCGTGGCCGGATGTCTCGCGAATTCTCGCGGTGAGTGATCTCGAGGGAAACCGTGAGACCTTCCTTTCGTTTCTCAAGGGCAATGGTGTGGTGGACGCCGCGGGGAAATGGGCCTGGGGTGACGGGCATCTGGTACTGAACGGTGACATCGTCGATCGCGGCGACGAAGTGACGGAGTTGCTGTGGTTGATTCGCCGGTTGGAAAGTGAAGCCGAACAGGCAGGCGGTCGGGTTCACTACGTTCTCGGCAATCACGAGTCGATGGTGATGGCGGGCGATCTTCGGTACATCCATCCGAAATACCGATTCACGACCGACCGTGTCGGTCTTTCCTATGACGACCTGCACGGCCCGACGAGCGAACTCGGTCGCTGGCTTCGAAATCACAACAGCGTGGTTCGAGTCGGCCCGTTCCTCTTCGTGCATGCTGGTTATTCCCCGCAACTCGATGCTCTGGGGCTCGAGCTCGACGACATCAACGAAGCGATTCGATCGGGACTGGGGCCGCCGGCCTGGCCTCCGGCCGGGAGGAAGGAACTCCGAACCGGACTGATCTGGCATTCGCAGGGGCCGCATTGGTACCGCGGGTATTTCCCCGGGCATGCCGCGAACTGGGGGGGGCGTCCGACCGACGAGGAGATCGCGGCCATTCTCGAGCGGCATGGAGTCGAGCACATCGTCGTGGGTCACACCGTGGTCGACGACGTGGGTTGGATCGATGGCCGTTCGGAACTCATCGGCATCGATGTCGCCTGGGAGGATCCGACGGAGGCGGCGGGGCTTCGCTTCGATCAGCAGGGCCTTCGCCGCGTCGACGGGGCGGGGAAGGGCACGCCTTTGATCGATCGGGTTCCCGATCTGGTGGAATAAGCGAGTGGGAATCGGGTTGGAGGTAGCATCTTCGAGCCGGGCGTCGATGACCGACCCCGTGGTTGGAGCCGGATCATGACCCAGAACAGACGACGTTTTCTCGCGGCCGGTGCGGCCGCTTCGGTGCTTCCGATCGCCGCGGTCGAGGCGCAGGAGAAATCGACGGTCAAGTCCGTCGTACCCTCGGTGCGGACCGGTGCCCGGGTCACGAACCCGATTGCGTTGTCGACCTATTCGCTCTGGCGTTTTCGGAACGACGAACTTCGCGACCTCGACCGATGCATCGATCTCGCAGACGAATTCGGTTTCGATGGCATTGAATTCCTGCTCTATCAGGTGGGGCAGAACGACCTTCTCAGTCGGTCGCGGCGGATGGCGTACAAGCGTCGGGCCCAGCGACTGGGGCTTCCCATCATGGGACTCTCCACTCACCAGGGCTTCGTGACGCCCGATCGGGAGAAACGTCGTTTCAACATCGATCGGACGATCGCCCAGATCGAGATCGCCTACGACCTCGGGATCCCGGTGATGCGGGTGAACACCGGAACCTGGGGGACGTCCAAGGACTTCGATGAACTGATGGCCAATCGTGGTATCGAATCTCCGCTCGAAGGCTACACCGATGATGATGCGTATCCATGGGTGATCGAGGCGTTTGAAGCGTGCCTGCCGGTGGCCGAGAAGTGTGGAATCGTTCTGGGGCTCGAGAACCACTGGGGGTTGGGACTCACCCCTGAAGGCATCATGCGGATCGTCGACGCCGTCGACTCGCCGTGGCTTCAGGTCACCACCGACACCGGTAATTTTCTCGAAGATCCGTACGAGCGACTGAGGAAACTGGCGCCGCACACCGTCCTGGTCCAGGCGAAGACGTACTTCGGGGGTGGGCAGTGGTACACCCTTGATCTGGACTACGACCGCATCGGTCGCATTCTCGAAGCGGCGGGCTACCGGGGTTGGATCTCGCTCGAATTCGAAGGAATGGAAGACTGGAAGACGGCGATTCCCAGGAGCCTGGAACTTCTTCGGAGCGCTTTTCCTCGGGGCTGAGCAGATCGGCCGGGACGGCATGGCTCCAGTTCGATTCGTTGGATAGCATTCCGCCATGTCGATCGATGAAGTCTCTCGCCGGCCGTTTTGGAATCTCCTCGTGCCGCTGGTCGGAATCATGTTCTGTGGCATTCCCGGATGCGTGACGGAGCCGCCGATCCCGGTTCCGCCGACGTCGGGGGCGGTGGGCGCGACGTCCGACGATCAGCGGCTGACGTTTCCGTCGCCGGATGCGGACGTCCCGGTCGGGGCGCCCGGATTGAAGAACCTCGTGACCTATCACCCGGGCTTCGTCTCGGGAAGCGCTCCGCGGGGGGTACAAGGATTCGCCACGCTTGAGGCCCTCGGGGTCCGGACCGTCGTGAGTGTCGACGGTGGGGAACCGGAGGTGGAGATCGCCCGTGATCGAGGCATGCGGTACATCCACCTTCCCGTGGGCTACGACGGCTTTGACGAGGCACGCCGACTTCAGCTGATTCGTGCGGTGCTCGACGGGCTCGAACTGGGCGCCGTGTACATCCACTGCCATCACGGGATGCACCGCAGCGCGGCCGCGGCCGCGGCGGTGGTGGTGGGGTCGGGTTGGGCGACCGCCGACGAGGCGATCGAACGAATGCGGGTCTCCGGAACGTCGCGTCGGTATCAGGGCCTCTACCAGTGTGCGGCTCGGTCGATTCCGATCGATGCGGCGGAGATCGAAGCGGTCGACCCGGACTTTCCGGAGGTGGACCGCCCCGACGACTTCGTCGAAATGATGATCGAGATGGATCTGGCGGTCGAGCATCTGGGGCTCATCGCCGGGGCCGACTGGGGGCCGCCGGAATCCCACCCTGATCTGGTTCCCGTCGCGGAGGCCGGGAGACTCGCGGATCTGCTTCGGGTTGCTTCAGAGGGCGGGAGAGCCGCTGCCGAGCTCGACGCGGATTTTGCGGCGAGGCTGGACCGTCAGGCCGAACAGGTCACGAGACTCGAGTCTTTGCTACTGGTTCCGGAGCTCGATCCCATCGCACTCGACCGAGCGTTGGCGGCGATTCGCCGTTCATGCGTCTCGTGCCACATCGATCATCGCGATTGAGCGGCCTCCGGTAAGCAAGGGAGAGGCCGCGCCGGCGGATGCCGGTACGGCCTCTCGTTTCGCTGCTGATCGAGGTTCGAACTAGTTCAGGGGCTGGATCGTGCCCGGTCGCCAGGTCTTCTCGAACCAGGGCTCGAGGGGGCCGTAGAGGCGGAGGCAGAGGAACCAGGCCTTGTCGGGAACCGTCTGGATCCAGTTGGTCTCGTGTCCCTTCGGGGGTTCGGGGCCGAACCAGAGCGTGGTGGAGCCGTCGGGATTGGTGACCAGGTCGGTGTTGCGTTCGTTGTTCTTGCTCGGGAACGGCTGGTCCGTCTGGAGCATGGAACGCGTCTGCGGGTCGTACACCACGATCGACCAGAAGTCCTTCGCCGGAATATCGGCCGGGAGGGTCAGGGAATAATCGCGTCCGCCATCGAGATATGCCCCTTCGGAGTCGACCGCGGAGAGTGCGTACTGCGATCCCTTTCCGATCATCTTGAGGACCATCGCCGGCGTGTTCACGGTCGCGATGTAGAAGAAGAGGGTTCGGGCGTCCTTGTTGCGACCGCCGGCGCCGTCGTCGATGAGCCAGCGATAGTCGGCTCCGTCAAACGCCGTGAACCAGCCGTCCTGAGCGCCGTAGTACCAGATGCTTTCGGAACGTGGTCGGAAGGCCAGGGCGCGGGCGGTTGCATTGCCGATGGCCGCGGCGTCGCGGAGGATCTTCCGCATTCGGTCGTCGGGCTGGAAGGGGCGTCCTTTGACGATGCCGATCGACGCCAGATTGCCGCGAAGTTCGGCATCGATCGCGTCGATGGGTTCTCGCTGAATGACGTCGTTGACTTCGTCGTAGAAGCTCTGGTCATTCGCGTGGATGGTGTTCATCACCTTGCCGGAGCCGCTGATGAACTCCATCGCCGGTGGATTCTCGCTATCGGCGAGGGGATAGACCTTGAGGCCTTTCGTCCACATCTCGACCGCGGCGTCCGTCTTCCCGTCCTTGAGAAAGCCGCGGAGAGGGACCACGTTGACGTAGGTCCGACTCTTGGAAACGAAGTAGCCCTCGGGGATCTCGCCTTCATGGTCGGGGGGGAGGACCAGGTACTTTCCGCCCTGCCCGCGATCGGGTCCGGGGCCTCCCATGTCGGTGACGAATCGAAAATAGGCGTCGTTCACCGTGCCGGGACCGGCGCCGGGCGGAATCTCGATCACGGTGGGCCCATCGCGCTTCAGGTCGAGAACGGCGAGGGCGTAGACGGTGTCGGTGTTGCCGGTCAGGAAGAGGCTGGCGGAATCCATCAGCCCGTCATAGAGAAGGATCTGATTCGATTCTTCGATGCCGAGGTCCCCCACGCCACGTCGGAAGGCCTCGATGGAGGCGAGGGGGACGAAATCCAGAAAGACTTCGGTCGCCCGGGTTCGGTCGAGGTTGTCGTACACGGTTTCAACCGTCTTCTCGGTCGGCATGCCATCGAAGAATCGAAGCGTTCCGATCGAGGTCTCGACCTTGTCGGGAGTCATGATCGACTCGGGAATCCGGTGGTTGAAACCAGGTGTGACAGCTTGAGCCGTGTTCTTCTTGGACGAACCAGCACCGGTGCACCCAAGAGAAGCAAGGGCGGTGATGATGAGAACTGCACGTAGCATTTGGATTCCATTGATGGTTGACGGGGAGATCTTCAAGTTCATTCCTGGTTGTAAAGGGTGCGCATCCAGATGGTGTGGAGCGTGCGCAGCGTTGATTTTGGATTTGCCTGATTTCGCCGGCCGAAGCCTTGCACGAGCAGGATCGCATCCATTGCATTGAGGGCGTGAGCGATCGACATGGGGTCGAGTTTCGGATCGATGATTCCAAGGCCCTGTTCGGCGACGATTCGAGCCGCGACCGCACCGTCCCACCGATGCATGAAATCATTCCAGGCTCGCTCGAGATCCGGGTCCTGGGGAGCAGCCTCGAAGACCGCTCGAAAGAGAGGTCCTCGTCGAACACAGACTTCGATCACCCCCGCGAGAGATTTCTCAAGGGCGGTCGACCGTTCGTCGTTCGAGTTCAACCAGGGGCCGGACGCCGCGACCATTTCAACTTGAAGATCGACGAGGATGGTTCGGATCAACTCGGGGACGTTGCTGAAGTACTGATAGAAGGCGGGGCGACTCAGCCCGGTCTTCTTCATCAGTTCGCCCGCGGTGAGTTCGCGGACGGGATGGTCCCAGAGGAATTCAATGGCGGCATCGACGATGGTCGCTCGGGCTTCGTCGGCGGAATGGTGCCGAAGTCTTCCTTGCCTGTGAGAATTCCCGGGAGTCACCATCGCAACATTGTACTGACGCGGCGTCAGTTTTGAGCGGACGGCATGCGGATCCCGCGTCTGGCCCCGGCCGGTCTCATTTCGGCGAGTCATCTTTCGTCGGGTCTGAATCCGAGGCTGGGGGGATGAGTCTTCCGTGAGGATCGAGGTGGGCTCCATCCGGCGGGCGAATGAACACGTGTTCCAGCTTTTCCGCCGCGTCATGGACATGATCCGGGGCGAGGCCCGCTTCCGAGACGAGGTACGTCTCCCAGAGTCGGTGGCGACGAAGGAGATCCCGGGCGGCGGTCCGCCCGGCATCGGTAAGCCGGATCGCGTCGGCACTCCGGCCGGAGACCAGGCCTCCGCGGCGAGCCGCGGCGATGATCGTGGGGGCGAGGAAACGGGGGTTTCCAGAGGCGTGCCTGGGTACCGGGATGGCATTGGAATCCTCTTCTTCGACTCGCCAGAGAGAGGCGATCAGATCATCGATCGCCACCTTCCGAGCAAGCGATCGACGGCGCCAGCCCCGGGCGATCACGCCATGAACCGGAGCGAAGAACACCACCAGGGCCAGGAGTCCTCCCGACACGAGGGTCATCGAGCCGGCCGCATTCACCGAGTCTCGATCAAACCATCCCGGCACGATGGTGGCGGCTCGGTAGCCGACCGTCGCGGTGATGATCGCGATCGTCACGCTCCAGATGATCTGTCGGGACAGTCGATCGGTGAGGAGGCGTGCCGTGGCGGCGGGGCAGATGAGCATGGCAATCACGAGGATCGAGCCCACGGCTTCGAAGCTGGCGACCGTCGCCACCGCGACCAGGGTCGTGGTGGCGAGTTCCAGAATCCGCGGTCGGAATCCCAACGCCCCGCCGAGGGCCGGATCAAAGGCGGTGATCCGGAGTTCCTTGAAAAAGACGATGACGAATCCAAGCGAAAGGATGCCGGCGGTCAGCAGCGTCCAGATTTGTCGGGGGGCGGCTTCCAGCGTCGTCCAGGAGAGCGTTTCTCGCCATTCGACGGGGGCGCCGTACCACGCGAGGGTTTCGAGTTGCCCGTAGAGCACGCAGTCGGCATCAAGATCGACCTGGCGGGCGGCGGCCTGCTCGATCAGGAGTACCCCGAGCGCGAAGAGGATGCTGAAGACGACGCCCATGGCCGCGCCGGGTTCGACCCGACCGAGCTTTCGCACCAGCATCACCAGCAGCACGGTGGCGATTCCAGCGGCGGTCGCACCGACGAGCATGGTGACCGGACTGCGATCTCCGGTGAGCAGGAAGCCGATCACCAGGCCGGGCAGGACCCCGTGGGAGATGGCATCCCCCATGAGGCTCTCTCGTCGCAGCAGCAGAAAGTTTCCGAGCACGCCACAGGCCACCGCGGCGAGGATCGAGGCTGCGAGGGGGAAGAGATCGAGGGCCGGATCGAGCTCGCTCATTCTCCCGGCTCCGTGTGGATTCCCGGAGGATCGATGCGATCGGCCTCGAGGGTCGCCTCGAGGGAAGCGATCAGTTCGGGCGAAAGAACATGTTCCACCTGGTCGACCGACCAGTCCACGTGATTGGCGGCAATGTCCGCATGGGTGATCAGGTATCGCTCCCAGAGNCGGTGATTGCGAGCCACGATGCCGCCCCTTCGTCGACCGTTGGGGGTCAGGAGCAACCCACCGCGCTCATCCTTCGTGGTGATGATTCGGCCGTGGCGACGAAGAGAAAGGAGCAGGAGATGCCGGAATCGACGGCTCCATCCCCGGGTTCGGGCCAGGTCATCGACCAGTCCGTGGGGGAGCAGGACCGGCTTCGCCTCATCGGCGATGGTCGCGTCGTGACCCGCCTCCAGAAGGTGGTCGCCTTCCATCTGCAGGCGAAGGCGGAAGCGACGGCGGAGATTTGAAATGACACCTCGATCGGGTGCGAAGAGCAGGCTCGCGGTGAAGACCACCCCGGTCGANAGCACGATGACGGCACCGGCGGGTTGNCGGGGAAGGCTCGCGGAGATCACCGCTCCCAACCATCCACCAACGCCTCCGAGGACGCCGGCCAGCACGATGAGCACCCAGAGGCGGTCGGTCCAGAAACGTGCGGATACCGGCGGAATCACGAGCATGGCGACCACCAGAACGATGCCGACCGCCTGGATTCCGGCCACCGTGACCAGCACCACGAGTCCGAGCATGAGCAGGTCGATCGCTCCGAGGGGCCAACCGGCCGAGCGGGCGAAGCCGGCGTCGAAGCAGATCAGTCCGAATTCGCGTCTGAACGCCAGGGTGCTTGCGACCGTGACCATCGCGAGCGCCGACATGACGATCGCATCCTCGGCGAGCATGGAGGCGGTTCGTCCGTAGATGAAGTGGCCGAGTCCGGCGCTGCTCGACGGTTCGTTGGCCTGGATCCAACTCAGGAGCACCACGCCGGCGCCGAAGAAGACGCTCAGGACGATGCCGATCGCCGCGTCTTCTCTGATTCGGGTGTGGCGTACCAGCGCATGAATCGTGAGAACCCCGAGAATCCCGCTTCCTGCCGCTCCGGCGAGGAGCACCGGAAGAGACTTCCCGTCGCCGCCGAGGGCGATGGAGGCCAGGAATGCGATGGCGATTCCCGGAAGGGTCGCATGACTCAGGGCGTCGGCGACCAGTGACCGGCGGCGAAGCAGGGCGAACACGCCCACCACGCCGGCGGCCACGCCCAGCATCGTGGTCCCGAGGGTCACGATCGAGGCGTTG
Organism: Phycisphaerae bacterium; assembly: GCA_002683195.1. The sequence continues at coordinate 14,096 of NYSW01000056.1, read as the reverse complement.
TACCCCCCCCGNAAGGTGGCGATCCGGATGATCTCCATCCAGTCCGCGACCCCGTCAGGGGCGCTGGTGACCAGCGGGTTCACCGTGGTTCCCGTCGGCCTCGATCGCGCGCGATGGCCTCCGCGGCCTCGTCGAGCAGNGTCAGTCGACCCCCATAGGTCTTCTGGAGATTTTCGCGGGTGAAGGCGATCTCGACCGGCCCGGCCGCGACGATTCGCATGTTCAGGAGCAGGACGTCATCGAAGTACTCCGGGACGGTCTGGAGATCGTGATGAACGACGATCACGGTGCGTCCCTCGTTTCGAAGGACTCGTAACACGTCGACGATGGCTCGTTCCGTGGCGGCGTCCACGCCCGCGAACGGCTCGTCCATGAAGTAGAGGTCCGCTTCCTGGGCAAGGGCTCGAGCGAGGAAGACCCGTTGCTGTTGTCCTCCGGAGAGTTGACTGATCTGCCGGTGTTCCAGACCCTCCAGTCCGACCCGGTGGAGGCAATCCAATGCCGCCTCGCGGTGGCGTCGGCCGACGGGTCGACACCAGCCGATCTTCCGGTATCGGCCCATGCAGGCGACGTCGAGGGCGGAGACCGGAAACTCCCAGTCCACGGATTCCCGCTGGGGCACGTANCCGATGCGATGTCGAACGCTGCCGATCGGCTGNCCCCAGAACTCCACCGCGCCGCTGGCCCGAGGCACCAGATCCAGGCACCCCTTGATGAGGGTGCTCTTGCCGGCCCCGTTCGGTCCCACGATCGCGACCAGACGGCCGGCCGGAGCGTCGTAGTCCACATCCCAGAGAACCGGCTTCCGGTCATAGGCGACGGTCATCGCGTGAACGGAAAGCGGGCTCGACGGGGAGTGCTCCGGTCGGCCGCGAAGTCCTCGTTCGCCAATATCACCGTTGGTCACTGCGATTCCGATCGGGCGAGGCGGCCCTGGCGACCAAGGGCCGGGGCCTTGCCCCCCAGNGCCCGCACGATGGTCGTGACGTTGTGGTCGATCATCCCGGGATACGTGCCCTCGTAGGTCCCCTCGTCGCCCATGGCGTCGCTGAAGAGTTCCCCGCCGATCCGGACCGCATGGCCTCGGGCTCGTGCTCCGGCGACCAGGGCTTCGATGTGGCGGGGGGGTACGGTCGATTCGACGAAGACCGCAGGAATGCCCCGCGACACCAGGACGTCGACGATTCGCGCGATGTCCCGAATCCCTGCTTCGCTTTCGGTCGAGATGCCTTGGATTCCAATCACTTCGAATCCGAAGCGTCGCCCGAAGTATTCAAAGGCGTCGTGGGCGGTGACCAGCACCCGGGCATTCGCCGGCACGGTGGCGATTCGATCCGAGGACCATTGATCCAGGGCGAGGAGTTCCTTCTGGAGCCGTTCCGCGTTGGCGGCATAGATCTCCGCCCCCTCGGGATCGGTTTTCGTCAGCGACGTCGCGATGCTCGGGATGGTCGAGGCCCAGAGTCGGGTATCCATCCAAAGGTGCGGATCGGTCGCGTTCTCGGCTGTGTTTTCGATCAGGTTCGACTTCGGAATCAGTTCTCCGACTCGAACGACGCTTCGGCCCGCCGCGGCCGCGCGATCGAGGGTGTCATCCATCCGTCCTTCAAGATGAAGACCGTTGGCGAGGACCAGGTCCGCCTTCNTCAGTCGGGAGATATCGGATCGGGTGGGTTTGTAGAGATGGGGATCGATGCCCGGACCCATCAGGCTCGAGACCGTCGCGCGATCTCCGGCGANACCACGTGCGAGATCCGCGATCATGCCCACGGTGCAGACCACGTCCGGGTTGGGGGCCGGGCTTTCAGTCGGTGCCTGGCGGGCGGCCGCCGAAAGGTCGGAGGCAAGAAGCATGGTCGTGAGCAGGATCGTAAGGAATCGCATTGAATGCTTTCAGGTGGAAAAACGATTGAGAATCGTAGCCCAGGCTACGCCTGCATTTATTGTAGCCCCGGCTACGTGGGTGTCAAGAATGCGGACCCCTGGGGGAGAATGACCCTGGTCACTGGGGTGGGTGGGGTTCGGACTCAGCGAGTCTGGTCGTCTTCGCCGCGGTGTTCATCGGCAAAGGCGCGAAAACGGGCGAGGGTCGAGGGACTCACGTGGTGTTCGATGCCTTCGGCGTCCACGGATGCGACCCGTGGGTCCACGCCCATCGCAAGCAGGAATCGGTACACGACCTGGTGTCGTTCTCGGCACGCCTTCGCCAGTCGCCGTCCGAGGGCGGTGAGCTGAATGGGCTTCCGGGGGGCCTTTTCGACCAGACCGTCTCGCTCGAGGCGTTTGATGGTGCGGACCACCGTGACGTGTGAAACGCCGAAGCGGGTCGCCAGATCGGTCACCCGGCATTCTTCATCGTCCGATTCGACTTCGGCAATCGCCTCGCAGTAGTCCTCGGCGATTTCCGAGGCGTGATCGGCGCGAGTCCTGTGGTGTCGCGATGATGTGGCGTTGGTGGGCACGCCGGCATGCTAGAGCCAACTGCCCTTGGTTGTCGATGCAGCGGTCCCTCAGGATCTGAATTCGGCGGAACATGATGGCCGAGTAATTCGAGGTTCCGTTCCCTGCGGCCCNGCGGCCCNGCGGCCCCGCGGCCCCGCGGCATGGAACCAAGGTGTCTCAGGGGGTGACGAATCCCCAGGCACCGAGAATCAGCCCGAGGTCGGCGCCGTTTACGAGGCCGTCGCCATTGACGTCGCCGACGCATGGCTCGGTGGTGCAGGGGCCCCAGGCTCCCAGNAGCAGGCCGAGGTCCGCACCGTTCACGATTCCATCGTCATTCAAATCCGCCGGGTTGGTTTCCGGGGGACATTCAACCGTGACCTCGATGGAGAGATCGCCGATCAGGACGTCCTGATCGATGCCACCGTTCCGGCCGGCGAAACCGAAGGACCAGCCGGTCGGGTCGACACTGGCGGTCTGAGCCTGGCCGGCATCGCTCCAGATGGTCTGGGGTGAGAAGGTCGGAAGGGCGATGCTCACGGTCGTGCCCGCGGCCCGAGTCCAGGAGATTCTGGCGGTCGCCATGTTGTTGGGGTCGCCGGCCACCTGGTCGTCGTCCCAGCGGATCAGGTCGTAGGCGAAGGAATCGAACGCGAACTGGGTACCACCCCACTTGCCGTTCACGCCGTTGCCGCCACCGCCGGGATAGGTCACGAAGCCGACGCTCAGGCCACCACCGTCGGTGTTGAAGGCCTCGAGTCCCCATTCGCCGCCGGCCATTCTGGTTCCGAAGGTGTCGGANAGATCGCCCCAGACGAACGAGAAGCCGTCNCCGGGTCCGCCACCCTGATTCTTGATGCTGAAGCGGAACGACACTTCGAANTCGGTCACCGTTTCGTCGATGNNGTCNCTNGTCCAGGTTCCCCAGGTACCGGCTTGNAAGTCCGAGACCAGCTTCAATCTCGGGTTGCCCGCGAGGTTGACCAGGGTCGCTCGCTCGAAGAGTTGGCCGCTGGCGCCCTTGGCNGGAAAAGTCTCGTCGATGGAGATCACGCAGGGCGGGTCTCCGGCAAAGGAGGCTGGTGCGAGTACGGCGACGATGAGAAGGCTGGGCAGGATGTTCATGGGAAGGATGCTCTGACTCATGCGGAGTTGTTTTCTGGCTGGAGAAACACCGCCTCCCGGTAAAGGAAGGCGGTGTCGTGTACTGAACCTTCGCGATCCCACCGGTGATCAGCGTCGTCGTCGACGAATCGCGCCGATGCCGGCGAGGGCGACGAGGCCGCCGAGTCCGGGGACCGGCGTGCTGTACTGGTAGTTGATGTCCAGGTCGTCGATCAGGATGTCCCAGGTGNCGCCACCGACGCGTCCGGCGAAGCCGAATTCGAACCCGGCGGTGTCGATGCCCTGGAATCCCGCGGTTCGGAGAATCTCCGTCTTTGCGGTGCCGGCGCCGAAGGCGTTGTTCGGCGTCTCGAGATAGACCACGAGGTCACCGGACGTCTCCCAGTCGATGTACATCGTGGCCTGGTGGNCATCGTTGAGGGCGTAGTCGTAGCCGTAGTAGGTCACGTGGCCGGCGAGGTTGTCGTCGATGTTGTTGTAGGCGACTTCCTGCGAGCCCCAGCGAGCGTGGGCGTAGTCGTCACCGTAGGTGGCGAGGTCGACGCTCATGCCACCGCCGAGACGGCTGAAGTTGTTCATGCCCCACTCTCCACCGTTCCAGTTCTGGAGGTAGCTGTGTCCGTAGTCGCCGGCACCGTTCATGTCGTCGGACAGGTTCCCGAAGAGAAACGAGAAGCCGTCCGCTTCGGTGGCGCCGTCGTTGTTCGTGTTCATCGAGAACTTGAACGAGGCGTTGAAGCCGGTGATGTCGGTGGTGTTGTCCAGGCCGCCGCTCGACCAGGTGCCGAAGTAGTCACCCGGGTAGTCGGTGGTCAGCTGGAGATCGCTGTTGCCGTTGTGGGTCGTGTGTGAGGCGGAGCCCCAGTAGTTGCCGTCGGCATTGGCGAAGTTCGAGCTGTAATTGCCGTCGCCTGCCATGGCAGTCGAGGCGAGGCTGGTCAACAACACAGCCGTCAGGGTGCTTCGAAACATGTCACATCTCTCCTCGTTTGGGGGGGAACGTAAAGCCTTGCAGATCCGGGCGGGAACCCGAGGCCACAATAGTCACCCATTGGATTTCATCCTGCAAGGGAAATTCCGGCAATATTTCGAGTGTTCTGTTTTCTAGAGGGCAAACCGGCCTTTTGCAGGCAGAATAAGGACTCGACGCGGCATGTTTTGAGGCCGCCACGGCCTGAGGGGTCAGAAAAAAGCCCCCGGAACATTCATCTTCACGAACTCCGGCATCCTTCGTAGGGCGTCGCAGAAAGGTCCCCATGTCCCGGACGACCATGCTTCGAAGCCTCCTTCCGATTTTCATCCTTCTGGCCTCTGCGGTGAATGCCGATGTGCCGGCGAGTCTGGGGGTTGATCCCGGATCGACCGCGGTGATCACGCTTGAGATCACGGTGACCGGCGTCGACGGTGTGGAGACGAAGTCGGATTCCCAAGTCGTTCCGATCGGTGGAGACGGTGGGGTGCGATTCACGCCCGACGCCGAGCCGTTCAGCGGAATGATCCTCGATGGCCTGGTTCTTCGGCCGGGCGACTGTTCTCTGACCTACGAATTCTTCTGTAACCCGCTCTTCGGTTGCGTCGAGATCGATGTCGATCTTTCCCAGATCACCGCGACGCTTCAGGGTTCGGCGGGGGCATCGATCGTCGGAGATCAGGTCGGGTGGGGAACGGATTGGCGGTTGATCGGTGACTACACGATCAACAGCATCCTGTTCTCGTCCGGAGGTGCGATCGATGTCACGAGCCCCATTGGTTTCAACGGGCGTCTTTCGGTTGGAAACGGAGGGTGGCGACTCGACCAGATGTTGTTGGGCACCATCGTGAGTGATGTCCCGGCGGACAGTCTTCCGGACGGGCTGGCCGTGCAATTGCGGACCACGGTCGGACTCGGCGGGGCGGCCCTGGCCGGCAACTATGATCCGCCGCCGCCGGCGGCGTGTGGATCCGGCGGCGATTGCAATGTCGCCCATGGGGCTCCCGGATGTGATGACGTCGGATGCTGCGAGCTGGTCTGCAACGCGGACCCGAGTTGCTGCAACCTCGCGTGGGATGACGCGTGTGCCACGTTGGCGGTCTCGTCCTGTGTGATCGCTCCTCCCAATGATCGATGCGAATCGGCCCGTGAACTTTCCCTCGGGCGGTTTGCCTTCACGAGTGTGAACGCGGATACCGACGGACCTCCTCTGGCCACCGCCTGCGTCGACGAGGAGACCGGAGGAGCATTCGTGAGCGACGTCTGGTTCCGTCACACGACACCGGTGGACAACGGAATTCTGGTCTCGACCTGCGGGCATGCGGGGTTCGACACGCGAATCGCGGTCTACACCGGATGTGGAGGAACCCTGCTCACCTGCAGCGACGACGTCGTGGACTGTCCGGGTGGAACTTCTCGTTGTGGATTCAACGGAATTGCGGGTGAGACCTACCTGATCCGCGTCGGCGGCAAGTTCGCAACCGGGAGCGGAGAAATCGACCTCGCCTGGGGCGATGTGGCGGCTCCTTCGACTGAAATGGCACCCGGCTTCTCCACCGGCGTTGGTGCCAATGGGCATCATTACGTGGTTCGAAGTCTGTTCAATGGTCGAGACTGGGCCGATGCGATCTCCGCATCCGATCGATTCGGTGGCTACCCAGCCACCATCACCTCACCCGGTGAGAACACGTTCATCGCCAACAGGGCCACGCCGAGTCAGGTCGGTGGGGCGACGACTTTCGGACTCATCCAGACCCCCGACGCCACCGATCCGGCCGAGGGCTGGGAGTGGATCACCGGAGAGCGGTTTTATCACTCCAATTGGAATGTGGGCGAGCCCAATGATTTCGGGCGAGGCGAGGATTTCGCCACCATCTATTCCAATGGCACTTGGAATGACGGGGTGAATGCCTTCGGCCACGTCCTGATCGAATTCGATCAGTCGCCCGGACTCGAAGAAGTCACCTGGGCTCCATCGCTCGGTGGAACCGGCGCCCGCTATCAAGCGGTCATCACGACGATTCCCGTGAGCTGGTCTGAAGCCCGGGATCGGGCAGCAGCACTCGGTGGGAGTCTGGTGTCGATGGAGACCGAAGCGGAAGCGGACTTCCTGTTCGAGAATCTGGTGGCGTTTCACTCACTCTGGACCAGGACGAATTACAACGGAGGGCCTTGGATCGGTCTCGAGTCGATCGGTGGTATCTGGCAGTGGTCGAGCGGGGTCGCCCTCGACTGGAATCCGTGGCGGCCGGGAGAGCCTGATGGTTCGGGTGACAAGGGTTGCTTCTTCAGCTACCTCGACGGGCCGCGCCGGGAACTGGACGACACCTTCGACCAGAACGTTCGCCGGGCGTTCATCGTGGAGTTCGATCCGGAACTTCCTTGCATCGGTGACGTCAACGGGGACGGTGTGGTGAACGGCGCCGATCTCGGGCTCCTGCTCGGTGCCTGGGGCGAGTGTCCGAGGAAATGCCCGGGTGATCTGAACAAGGATGGTCTGGTCAACGGCGCGGATCTCGGCCTGATGCTCGGATCCTGGGGCTTCTGCCCCTGAGTCCACGGCGTCGGAGGAGACCTTCAGTCCGATGTGGCTTGGAATCGCAGGGGGATCTCCCTCGCCAGCGCTTCGAGCGAGTCGTGGGAGACCACGCCTCTGGCTTCGGTGAGTTCGAGGCGGTGACATTCGCGGCCTCCGACCACAAGCATGATCGACGCGTCGGCGCATCGCTCGGCGAATCTTCGGATGGCTCTTCTTGAGGCGTCCGGGTAGGACAACGAACTCACGCTGATCCAGACGATCTGGGGACGCTCTTCGATGATGTCACCGAGGGATGCGACTTCGAGGACCTCGATCGGAGTGTCCGCGCCGAGATTCACGGTCTGGACGCCGCATTCCGAAAGCGTGGCCGAGACGGCAAGGGGAGCGAGCTTGAACGGGTCTCCACCGATGGCGCCCCCCAGGGCGCGGGCGATCGGCTTTTCCGGAAGCACGAGATTTCGGAGATCGGAGAGGAGTTGGGAGGAGATCTCGGTGGCGCGGTGCTCGAGGAAGATTCCTTCGGGGCCGTCTCGCCAGAGTTCCCCCAGCGACGTCATCGCCTCGCGAATGGGGCCGTCGACCAGCCGAGCAATCGTCTCGCCCTGCATGAATCGGGCCAGAATGTGATTGCGGGCCCCGACGTCGTGTCCAGCACGCAGTAAATCAGAAAAGCCGTGGTCGGTGAGTTCCGAGCTGCCGGATCGGATTTTCGTTTCCTTGCCGAGGCTGGCGGGCAGGCCGAGGATCTCGGGGTTCATCAGGGGATAGTCGTGGGCTCGGACGAATCGCACCGCTTCCGTCACCGCGATTCGGCGGTGTCCACCGGCCGTTCGAGTGACCTGTAGCAGGCCCTGATCGGTCCATCGCTTCAGTGATGACTCGCTCGCACCGATGGCGGTTGCGAGGTCTTTGGGGGAAAGGAGTTTGCGATGGGTCGTGGAATGCATGATTCAGGACCTCGGCCGGAGCCGGGNCGATCGAAGCGTAGCAGGGAACACGCCGGCTGCGGACGTTTTGGATGAATCCATGGAGCTCGGGGGGGCGAATCCGTGGAGCGGACCACCTCACGGCGCGGCGGCGAAGACTTCGGTCATCGACGCCGCGTCTTTTGAATGGTCCCTCCCAGGCTTGATGCGGTGTGGCCGAGTGGCTGACCTTTGTGGTCGGGTTGCTTGCAGGGAGCATCGTCATCGGCTTGGAAAGCAAACGCTGCGCGGAGATCTTCGCGACCCGGGAAGTGGAAACGGCTGATGGCAATCGCCATCACGCACCGGCGGTGCATGTGGCCGGAATCGAAAACGCCCCCGACCCAGTGAGGGTCGGGNGCGCGTTGTTCCAAACCTTTTCGATCGGTCGGTTTTTCAGCGTCGACGACGTCGGCCGACGACCGCGAGTCCGAGGAGGCCGGCCAGTCCGGCGGGGCCGGGAACCGCCGGGGTGGAGGCCTCGAAGTTGATGATGGTGCCCGTGCCGTTGTTGAAGAGCACGGTGATCGGGCCGATCTGGCCATCGAATCCGTTCGCCCAGCCGCTTCCGGTCCCGAAGGTGAAGAACAGGACGCCGGCGTCAGCGTAGGTACCGGTACCGCCGAGGACCGAAGCCGACTTCAAAGTGTCCAGGCTGCCGAGGCCGGCGCCGAAGTCCCCTTGGGACGAATCGCCCCAGTTGAGGGAGTTGGTGCCGCCGGCGGTGGTGGTCCAATCGTTCCACTGGCCGCCGGGAGCGTCGAGGTTGGAAGCGAGATACGGTTCCGCCTGGATCCGATTGCCGTACCAGCTGCTTCCGGGGCTTCCAGAGTAGGGATTGGTGTAGATCTGCATGAACCAGTCCGGTGAAGAGGCGTCGCCCGACTTCTTCGTCGAGTAGCTGATCGAGCTGATGTCTCCAATGGTGAGACCGGAGCCGCCGAAGATGTTCTCGCCGGTGATGTAGAACTGGTTCTTGCCGGTGCCCGAGGCGGCCAGACTGTTCTGGGTGCCGTCGTACCCACCGGTGACCGTCGAGGTCAGACCGTCGGCGTTGTACCAGCCTTCGGTTTCGGGGCCGACGGAAATCGTCGACAAGGAGCCGCCGGCCAGCGACGGCGCGGCGATGGACGCGGCGGCGAACGTGGCGATGATTGGGAAAATCTTGGTCATCTGGGAACTCATCTTTCTTCAATGCTCCTCGTCGGGGTAACCACTCGCGGCAAGACTGCCGATACGGCTCGGCGGAAAAACTCGGACGAAAGCGCTGGCCCTCACCCTGAATCTTTGAGTTGAAGGGGACCTCGCCGGAACGGTGGGTCGGGAAACCCGCGTTGAAATTTACCGTTTGAGATCGTTGATGAAAAGTACTTTCTGGGCAGATGTTTTGGAAATTCTCGGTAATTCGAGGGTCAGCGATTTTTTGGTTGCGGCCCGTTTGGTCGAGGGCTGCGAACGCCAACGTTGAGTCCGCCAGATCCGCCATGACTCCGCCAAGTCCGCCAAGTCCGCCAAGTCCGCCAAGGGTGCGGGCGCTGCGGTGGAGTCGAAGGTCTGAGTGGTCGCAATCAATGGAACCGGGGTCTCCCCAGGGGTCGCTCAGGTTCGGGTCCGCGCCGTCGGTCTTTGGGGTGGCTCCGGCGGGGTTCGCGGTTCGGTCGGAGGTGCTTCCGGTGACGCGGACCAAAGTTTTAAAAACTTCCTTCCGAGCAAACGCGACCGGGTTGAATATCGACGGGCCTGAAACTCGCATCGCGCCGGGCCCGGATGTTCGCGACGCTGCGGCCTCCACAGAAATTCTGCAACCGATGGACTGCTTCCATCGTCGATCTGCAAGAACGCCTTCGGGGTGCGCTCGACCCTGATGTCCGCGGTCCCGGTGATGAATGCCGTTCATGGCGGGGACCGACGCCAACGCGGCGGCGGTGACGATTCGCGACGAGCCGATGGTCTCTGGTCAATGGTTCGTGGGGTTCGTGGGGTTCGTGGGGTTCGCTGGTTCCTCTCGTGGAGCTCGTCCATGGGAGGGGCGACCCGCCCCGGAGAAGCGAGGATTGGAATCGACATCGCAACGGGAGACGCATGCGGGATGCGGGCGGCCGGTTGAGGCACGAAACAGCCATTTATTTTGAAAAACGAAGATTGATGGCCAAGTAAAGGTGTTGATTCGTCGTCGTGCCCCCCCGGATCTGCCAGACTGCGGGCATGGATACAGTCGCCTTCGTCAAAGCGTTCGTCGGTCTCTTCGCGATGATGAATCCCATCGGTAACACGGGGATCTTCATCTCGATGACCGGAGATCTTCCGGCCTCCTACAAACTCAAGGCGGCGATCAAGGTCACGATCTGTGTCATGATCATTCTGGTGGGNTCGGTCTGGGGNGGCACGGCCATTCTNGANGCCTTCGGGATCTCNTTGCCCGCCTTCCAGCTCGCCGGCGGNCTCATCGTGCTGGGAATCGGTTTCAAGATGTTGAGNGGAGGAGAAAACTCCGCCCACCACACCGAAGCCGGCAANCAANAGCTNGAAAGTNTGGAATCGAAGNCGGCGAGCGTCGACAGCACGTTGATCGTNCCGCTNTCCATGCCGATCCTGGGCGGCCCGGGATCGATCACNACGGTGGTGACCGTGGCGGCCGCCTATCCCACCATGGCGGGCAAGATCGGTGCNAGNGCGGGGACGGCGGCGTTGACNCTGGTNATGGGAATCTGCTTNGCGGCCAGCGGNCTNCTTCGNCGTTTCATCACCCCGCACACCCAGCAGATCATTCTNNGNTTCATGGGCATGATCCTGGTCGCGATCGCCGCCGACATGATGTTGACCGGCTTCCAGCAGTCGATCGGATCGGGTGTNCAGAAGATCACTCCGGNGNTCGTCGAAGAGGTTCAGAAGGATCTNGATTCCNNGAAGACNNCTNCCGNGAAGTCCNCGNCGCACCGGCATCGAACTGAGNCAGGGAGTTTCCGATGATTCGTTCCGTCAAGGATGACCAGGCCGATGCCGCCGATCGCAACGTGCTNGGCGAGNNNCTGATCGCGTGCTCGACCGATCCGATGACCGGCTTCTANCGGGATGGTTGNTGTCGGACCGGCGANGAGGATCTCGGNGTGCACACGGTCTGTTGCGTGGTGACCGANGAGTTNCTCGTCTTCAGCCGATCGGCGGGAAACGATCTNTCGACCCCCAGGCCGGAGTGGGGATTCCCGGGACTGCGACCGGGCGATCGATGGTGNCTGTGTGCGGCTCGATGGCGGCAGGCCGACGAGGCGGGCATGGCTCCGAAGGTGGTGCTTGCCGCGACGCACGAGCGGAGTGTCGAGATCTGCGGTCTTGACCGCTTGAAGGATCGTGCGGTCGACGGCTGATTCCGGTGATGTTCGTCCCGGGGAGGCGGGGTCAGGGGAGGAAGCGTGACGCCTCTCCGGGAAGCAGGCAGCCATCCGCGGGACCGAACCATCCGATCCGGCGTGACGCCACGAAGCGATAGATCGCGTTCCGGATGAACTTCGGCACGAGGGCACCAATCGCCGCCAGGCCTCGCCAGCCGCCACCGATCGCCCGCAAGCCGGCCAGCACCGCGCTGCTTTCGGTCCAGAGTCCTCGTGGGTCGAGCAGGACCATGGTCGAGAGATCTGCCGGTCGTTCGAGATCGAGGTTCGCGTAGGTCTCGCCCTGGAGCGGTGCGAACCGGACGTTCTTCCGGCGGTCGTGCTTGAGGAACCAGGCGACGCAGCGGTGACAGAGGCCACAGTCACCGTCGTAGAACAGAACGGTTCCGTGGTTTCCGATGGCGGTCGGCTCACCCTTCATCCCATCATGCTAGCGGAGGGCATCGCCTCTTTCCCGTCTTTCCCGTCTTTGCCGTGACCGTGTCGACGGGCATCGGTCACGGTGTGTTGGACGTCCGAATCAAAAAAAGACCGGCCCGACACGAGGTGACGGGCGGCACGATGATTTTCAGTGGTTGATCGCGGGAAATCGTCTCAGGGTTCGGTCGTGGTCGTCGGGATGGTGGTCGGACTTTCATTCGTCGCGTTGTCGACCAGGCCGACCACCCCTCCGACGTAGACGACGATTCCCACCACGAAGAAGATCAACGGGACCTTGCACGTACCGAGCCGCATCAGGGCGTAGATGACCAGCACGATCGGAAAGAGCAGGGAGAAGATGCCCCACGCAATGCTTTCCTTGAACGCGTTTGCCACGATCCAGATGGCTCCGGAGAACGCGGCGATGCCTCCGAACGCGAGGAGTAGAGAGTCGGTGGTTTCCATGTCGGGGCCTCTCCTGATTCGGGATCCGGTCGCGGGACTTCAGTCGATCCTCGACCATCGAAGAGCGTGGCCTTGATAAAGGGACCGCCACGGAGCGATGAATCGTGGTGGGTTCGCGAGACCGGGGAGCGGCCTGACATGTGGTCAATCCGCTTCCTGCGTCGCCGGAACCGGCGAAAAGCCGCGGACTCGGACGCCGTCGGAACAGTGCATGACCGGCGGGCCCGACACCTCGATGCCGGCGGCCGCGACCAGTCCGGGGTCGACCGACTCCATCGTGGCCGATCGAAGCGGCCAGGGTTCATGCTCGACCCGGCCTCGGATCAGGCGGCCGCGGCGGATCGAGTAGAGGTGGTATCGCTCGACCAGGAAATGTTCGAGCGAGCCGGCCTCGTGCGGGGGCAGGGGATCGCCGGGGGTCCAGTCGAGCCGTCCCGAACCATCGCCCTTGTTCCGTTCGAGTCCGTACCGGATGGTTTCATCCTCGAAGGCTCGTTGGAACCGGGCGAGTCGATAGTTCAGGCCCCACATCACTCGACCGCCGATCACCGCGAGTCGCGATGCCGCATCGAGGGAGAAGAACCAGACACCCGGCACGCCGCGATGCCGGACGTACGTTCGAACGTTGCACTCGAGAAAGTCCCGGAGCCCCGGAAGCCGAGGCACGCCGCGGAAATCGCAGGCCCGCATCTCGAAGGGGATCAATCCGACCCAGGCATGACCATCGTGGGTGTCCACCTCGAGTTCGCGGGGAACGAGTCGCCGCATCGCGTCCACCGGCACCCGCCAATGCGCGAAGGCGATATCCGCCCAGGTCATGTCGACCGCGGGTCTTCGAGCGGGGAGGGCGGCAGGATCATTGGCGATCGAGGACATCGAGGATTGCCATCCGGAATTGCTCGTTCGGGGACCGGGCCTGGACCGAGTCGCGAAATGAGGTCGGGAGCGCCTCGGCGTTCGCGAGGGAGATGTCCAGGGCGTCTCCGGGGCCTGTCGTCCGCTCGCCGGCGGTCGATACGGATCGACCGTTCCTCAGGATAGCTGATTCTCCTTCCTGCTCCTCGCCATCCTCCGGGATGGATCCTCGGATCCCGATAAACTGGTTCGATCCAGCACGCCAGGAGCACGTCCGCATGTCGAACACGAATTCCGATTCCGAGAAGATCATCTACACCATGGCCCGGGTCACCAAGACGGTGAACCGCAAGGAGATCCTCAAGGAGGTCAGCCTCTCCTATTTCCACGGCGCGAAGATCGGGGTTCTGGGCCTCAACGGCTCAGGCAAGTCGACGTTGCTGAGGATCCTGGCGGGTGTCGACACCGAATTCGACGGGCACACCCACATGGCCAAGGGCTTCACGATCGGCTACCTCGAACAGGAGCCGCTTCGCAACGAGTCCCGCCCGGTACGCGAGGTGGTGGAGGAGGGGGCGGCCGAGACCGTGGCGCTCCTGCAGGAGTTCGACGAGATCAACGCCCGATTCGCGGAAGAGATGTCCGCGGACGAGATGGACAAACTCCTCGCCAAGCAGGGTGAAGTTCAGGAACGTCTCGATGCGCTCGATGCCTGGGAACTCGACAGTCGCCTCAAGCAGGCGATGGATGCCCTGCGCTGTCCGCCCGAGGATCAGGCCTGCGACACGTTGTCCGGAGGTGAGAAGCGACGGGTGGCCCTCTGTCGCCTGCTGCTGACCAAGCCGGACATCCTGTTGTTGGATGAACCCACCAATCACCTCGACGCCGAGAGCATCGCCTGGCTCGAACAGCATCTCCAGCGGTAC
>NYSW01000055.1 GCA_002683195.1 Phycisphaerae bacterium | reverse complement strand
TGGTCGCGGCTCGGACCGACGATCGCTGGACGATCCAGCCGAATCTTCGCCGTGGTGCCGGCCCCGGCCAGTCCCGGCAGCCCATGCCGTTCGGGCTGGGCGGTGCGGCCGCCCTCTCGTATCTTCTCGTCGACTGGCCGGATGGTCTCTTCCAGGGCGAGGTGCCCGGCTTCGGAGACGGGGAACGAGCGGGTCCGACGCTCGCCGCCGGCACCATCGATCGCATCCCCGAGATCCAGCGCCAGGTCTCCTCCTGTCCCGTTCTCTTCGCGCACGACGGCGAGGGCTTCCGGTTCGTGAGCGATGTGCTGGGCGTGGCGGGAATCGGCTACCTGCTCGAGCCCGGGGTCTACAGCGAGCCTCGTCCCTTCGAACGGTTTCCCCTTCCGGCGGGCGCCCTCGCGCCCGACTCGGACGGCCGCATCCGGATCATCCTGTGCGAACCGATGGAGGAGGTCTGCTACCTCGACGCGGTCGAACTGATCGGCTGGCAACTTCCCGCAGGATGGTCCCTGGCGGTCGACGAACGACTCGCGATCGAAGGTCCGTCGGCGAGTGGCGCGCCAATCTTCCATCGAACCACGATCGACCCGATCGCCGCCACCGATGCCCGCGGCGAGTCGATTCTTGATTCGGTCGTCACCGTCGACCGACGAGCGGCTCCGATCCCGGATCCGGATCGTCGCTTCATCGGCCGACTCGCCGACGAGCACGTGGTGACGATCGAGTTCGCGGAATCACTTCCGGTCGCCGAATCGGAGGCCCGCCCCTGGCTTCTCATGGACGGTTGGGTCGAATATCCGTACGCCCAGACCATGTTCGCCGCGTGGCAGGCGGGCGCGACCTACGACTCGCCGTCGCTCGAGGCTCGAGACGCCGACGGACGATGGCGAATGGTCACCGCGAACTTCGGATACCCGGCCGGCATGCCGCGAACCGCGGCGTTCCCCCTGGACGNACTTCCCGAAGGCTGCGACGCCCTGCGACTTCGCACGAACCAGGAGATCTACTGGGATCGACTTCGAGTCGTGATCGGCGAACCCGCCCCGGCCGCGGCTCGCCGAATCGCCCTGGAACCACGCGGAAGCGACTTCTCCGCGGTCGGCTATCCCCGCCGCGTCGACGGCCCCCAGCGATGCCCCGACTACGACTGGAACGACCGGAGCCCCCTCTGGGACGTCCGTCACCAACGNGGCCNNTACACCNGNTTCGGNGNNGTCGACGAACTCCTGGCCTCGGCCGACGGCGCGGTGGTGACCATCGGCCCGGGCGAAGGCGTGGAGATCTCGTTCGACGCCCCGGAAGACCTCGAACGGGTGCACTGGATCCTCGACTGCCACGGGTGGTGCAAGGATCGGGATCTCTTCACCCGGACCGGCGAGACGCTGGCCCCGATCCCCGGGGAACGACTCCGTGATGCCGCGAGCCAGGCGCTCCTCGACTCGACCCGCACCCGGATCGAAGCCGGCCGTTGAGGCGGTGGCCGTGGCGGCGCCGGATCAGATCCGGGTGCGTTCCCCCACCTCCGCGACCGGAAAGCCCTTTCCGCGGATCCGGTCCTGAAGGTCCTGGTCGTTGAGGGCGGGGTTGGTGTGGTTGAGATGGATGAATCGAACCCGTCCCGGTGATTCACGGCCCATCTCCTCGAGCAGTTCCATCGTCCGGATCATCGGAGGGTGCGGAACCTCGAGGATGTTGCGCCCTGGAAGCTCGCGTCCGTCGTAGAACGTCGCATCCACGTACGCGACGTCCACGCCGTCAAGCAGCGATTCCAGCAGACCATCGTGGGCATCCCAGCGATCGACGTCGGGGCAGAAGAGGATCGTCTTCTCCGGACCACGNAGCTTGTACGCCACGGTGTCGCTGAATTCGTCGCGGTGCGGGACCAGAAACGCTTCCACCTTCAACCCGGGCAGGGGCTCGAAGGCGATCGGGGCGGTCTTGCCGTCGGTGGTGCCGGGCGAGATCTCCNGGAGTTCGATCTGCCCCAGCTCGACCAGTTGCGACCACGGACCGTTCTCACGAAGGAACCCGGCGAACCGCGGGGTCGACCAGACCGGNACCGCCTNGGTCGAGGCGACTTCGCGGCCCAGTTGGATGAGCCCGGCGTAGTGACCGATGTGGGCGTGGGTGAGCAGGATGCCGTCGACGGGACGACGNCCCCGATCGGTGGTCCCGGTGAGTTCGTGCAGCAGGGCGACCTGGGTCTCGATCGCCGGCGACGCTTCCAGCATGAGCAAGGCGCCACTCTCCAGGTCTCGGACGCCCAGGCACGCCGGGGTCTCCTGCCGGCCGCTTCGGCGAGCCATGACACAACAACCTCGCTCGCACCCCAGGTGCGGGAGGCCGCCGTCCTGGGCGCGCCCCAGGACGATCACTTCGAACCGCGGGGCCGATTCTTCGGAAGCCGCATCCTGGGCCCGGTGATCGACCGGGTCGATCGAGACCAGACCAAGCAGCAGNACCAGAGTGCCGACCATCAGGAGNGGAACGAGCATCAGGGATTGGAATCGGTTCATGCCCCGAGACTATCGTTTCCNGGATCGAGACCAGNCTCGCCGCCACCGGAACGGAGGCCGGCTCACCAGATGCCGCATTCCACTCAAGAAAACCCCGCTCATGCCGGAAGCCATGGCCTGAGAAGGCTCCGGCGTCGCCGTGCCCTCGCCGGGTCGGTAATGGCGATCGTGGCGGTCTATCTCATCGCCGGCGGGATGGCCTTTCACACGATGATGGAGATGGAGCAGCAGGGCGCGGCTTACTTCACTCCTGCCCAGATGGAGGGTTTCAAGATGCCCGGCGTCGACAATCGGCTCTTCACCGTCAACTGGTGGTTCCAGGAGAGCATCCTCGTTCCCCTGCTGGTCGCCGTCGGGGCCTTCTGGATCTGGTTCAAGGCAGGCCGACGTCTCGTGCCCTGGGAGCCTTCCTGCCCGCAATGTCGAAGCCGGTTCCCGGAGATTGCCTGTCCCGAGTGCGGATTGAAGAGCCGCAGTTCCGCCCCCGCTCTGCTGAATGATGATGCCGAAGACCGCCTCGAAGATGTGGANCGATCGACCGAAGAACATGCCTNCGATCTGGATCTCCGATTCATTCGCTTCGGTGGGGCGTTGATTCTTCTTCTCTCATCGCTGCATCTGATCGTGGGTGGCGTGTTCATCCATGTCATGCCGCTGATCCTTCCGCATCTCATGGGCCCGGGGGGGGCCACCTTGCAGAATGCGGAGATCTATGGCCAGGCTCGCCAGTGGGATGTTCACTTCCGATGGGGCGTCCTGCCCGCGGTCCTCGCGGCCGGCTTCGGGTTCGCCATCTGGTTCCTGACCGACCGGCGCCTGGCCCGTGCATCAGGTTCCTGCCCGGCCTGCCGTTACGACCTGTCGGGCATCCGTTGCCCATCCTGTGGGTCGAGCAGATCCGGGGAAACGACCGCCGAATTCATCATNTGAAACCTGAGGCGAAATCTCGAAACCAGNCCGAGGATCTCGAATCGTTCGACGCCAGGAACAGGGATTCCNACNATTCGACCGACTTTCACGGCCAGAACACCGAACCGATTTTCGATACCATCCGATCCCCGGCTCGCGTAGCTCAGTTGGATAGAGCACCGGTTTCCTAAACCGAAGGTCGCGCGTTCGAATCGCGCCGCGAGCGTTTCGCTCGAATATCAAGCCCGCACAGGACAGACATCCCTCCCGGCACGGAGCAGAGGAGATGAGTGCTGTTTCGTTGATGTGCGTTCGCAGATGTCTCGACGAATGCGATCAGGCCACGCGGCTTCGCTGGCGACGCAGGCCGCCCGCGTCAAAAGCCAGTACTGCCAAGCCACCGATACCGGGCACCGGAGCGGAAGACTCGGTCTGCCCCGCCAGAATGCTGCCGCCCGTGGTGTCGTCTGCCCAGCCGTGCACGGTCATCGTCTGACCATCCAAGGAAAGACTGAAATCGGCCCATCCGTACACGGTGCCACCAGCGGGCGTCTCAAGCTCGAGACCAAAGGACGCCCGATCGCTCTTCCCCAGGACTCCGTGTTCAAGCTCGTTCCTGTTCGTACTTGTGCCGCCGCACGGATGACGGTGACGATACGCCGTCAACGGGTTCGCTGGCGGGCCTGGATCCTGATCGTCTTGAGAAGGAAGCCATTGGCCGGACCCTCCGGCTGACCGACGGCGATCGTGAGAAGATCGCGGACACGCTGGGGATCGGCGAGCGACCCTTGCATCGAAAGCTCCAGGAACACGGCGCGGGTTGGGGCTCATGGGCACTCCCCCCAGAAACTCAGCACCATGGTCAGGTCGCCGATGCCGATCTCCTCGTCACAATTGACGTTGCCGGGTCCGCCGGTTTCGCCCCAACCGATGATCACGTTGAGAAGATCCTGAACATCCACCACACCATCCCTGTTCGTGTCACCGGTGCACGGATCAGAGATCTGCACGAGGCCGCTGGTGTGGTCCTCGCCGCCGCCTTCCCAGTGTGATCGAGCGATNAGGGTCCATGANTTCTGTTCCGTGGCGTATTCGCCCCCCGGGCTGAGATTGACCGGGTTTCCCGTACTGATCTCAGCGATGTTGACTTCGATGTCATCCAGGTACATGGTGGGGGCTTCCCCGGAGGCTCTGCCAAGGCCGAATTCCACCATGGTGATCCAGTCCGTGACGTCGACGTTGGGCGAGCCGAACTGATCAAGCGGAAAATCGATCTGGCACTGCGTTTCTGCCGCGGCGTCAATCAACCAGATTTCGTTGCTGCCGGCGCCTTCGATGAAAGTATCCAGGACCTCGGGGATGTCATCGTCCAGGGCTCGGCCGAAGCTGACGCGAAACCATGTGAGGTTGTTCTCGGCAGGGGGATTCGTGACCCTGGCGGTGAAGGTGACGCGAATGACGCTTGAACACGGCAGGATGACTTCTTTGACGCCGCCATTGCTCAGGTATCCGGCCGCCTGGCCGAAGGTCTGTCCGAACACCCGTGCGGATATGGGACCGTCATCGCCACTGCCAAGAACCAGCTGTCCATCGCCGTTCTGGTTTTCCACTCGGCGGGTGATCGGATCCCAACGATCGGTCTGGGGGGTGTTCCCGGTCCAGCGACCTCCGGGACCATCGCATCGAGAAGAGGGTTCGGAAAAGCTCCCATCCCAGATGATGCGATCGGTGTTGCTGACCGGAGCGAGATTGTGCACATGACAGAAAGGATTGTTGACGGTGGCCGTGTCGCAGAGGGCTCCATCGACGATCTCATTGCTCTGATACGTACATGCTCCGTTGTCGGCAAGGATCGGGTTCACAACCGGGAATGCGAAAAAAATGCACAGACCGATCACCGGGTTGATGATGCTGTTGTTCGTCATGCGTGCTCCAGTTCGCCCCTGAAACGTCATCTTCATGAATTGTCGGTTGGCGGTGGTCCGGCGGTTCGATCGGCTGAATCACCTGCTTTCGTCGACCCCGACCGCGGTGGAACACTACTCACGCCGATGGCGGCAAGCATGCGAAAAATCATTTTTCCGGGTTGACGTGTCTCTGTCGGCTCCCGAGGGAACTCCGTCGCACGAGCCCTTTCAACGCTTCTCTGTATTGCTCACGCTCGGACTTCTCCGGGGAGTAGAGAATCCAGGACGACTTCCCCTGATACTTCTTCACCCACCCCCCGATGCCTCATGCGGCCACATCTCGAGACGTGCCGGTGACCGGTCTCCCGATCCCCGATCGCCGTTCGTGGTCACGGAATGACGTCGGAGTTTCCCCTTCCTTCCAAGTCACTAACATGAAGTCATGAAAAAACTCCTAGCCCTCGGAACGTGCACAATGATGACGCTCGCAGGCTGTGGGGACCCGGACCCGGAAGCGACCTCGGACCTCGAAGGATTGCCGCCGAAGCCTGCCGCCGAGTGGTACGTCCTCGCTCAGGAAACCCGCATCGGCCCGATGAACGAAGGTCGACTTCGACGCGAAGCCGCCAAAG
>NYSW01000054.1 GCA_002683195.1 Phycisphaerae bacterium | reverse complement strand
CAGGAGGACGATGTTCTCGATGTTCGCGGCCGTCGTCCTCCCCGAGTCGGAGTAGAACGAGAGGGTCTGGGTCGTCACGGCGTATCCGGCGAGGCCGATGCGGTCGTTGGTCGGCGTACTGGTGACGTTGTCGCTCGTGAAGGACGAGCCGGACCAGTAGTCGGTCCCGGTCTCGCCGAACCGGGACCATCCCGAGCCGGTGGTGCTCTGTGCGATCTCGCCGGCCAACTTCACGTACACCGTGCTGGTGTCTGGCATGGCGATCGTCCCCAGAAGCTCCGTCGCATAGTCGTAGCCCGGCGAGACGCTCGAACTTTCGTAACCACCGGGAGCGTCCCAGTTGATCCAACTGTTGGTCACATCCGCACTCGCCGTCGCGGATGCGAGGGCGAACATCGAACCGACGGCGATCATTTCAAGTCTCATCTCATCAATCTCCTTGTGCTTGAGGGCATGAACTCCAGCCGCAGGAACGGCGAGAGCGGAGGGAACGAAACTGCGCGACCGTGCGCAGCAGTCCGAAGGTAGACGGCCCCGCTCCGCTGTCGACCCTCGTGCGTCTGCAGAGACGAAGAATCCGTCTGCACAGACGAAAACCTGTCTGTGCAGACACATCCCCGCCGTGCACATTCAAAATCGTGATTCCCGGATCGACCGACGCTCGGGATTCGGGAGAATGTCGGGAACGGGACGAGTCACCGATCTGGAATCCGATGACGCCGTCGTTGAGCCGCCTCACCGTCTCCCGAACCCCGGATTGAATTCAGCCCATGCCAGAACACGTCACGACACCAATTTCATTCGCCCGCAAGCATCACGACATCTCGAAGGCAGCACAGTCGTTGCATGAGTCGCTGCGTGACGCGTTCGCGGAATTTCTCAGGGGAGACGCCGGCGGCCGCAGCGTGGCGAGAAGACTCGGCGTGGACAAGATGCTGGGTTGGCAGGCACACCGGATCGCCACCGCACCGGATCCCGCGACGATCATCTCGGCCCTTCCCGGTGAACGGGGAATGACCCTCCTCATCGAAGCCCTCGTCGCGGCCGGCGTTTCGGATGTCGCGGTCGAGCGTGTGACGACCACCGCGGCCGAGCTCCGACGGATCTTCGAGCGCTCCAATGCCTCGCGACAGGAGATCACCGCCATCGCCGCCGGCGGGCTCGATTCCGCGGCACAGCAGCGACACCAGGCAAAAGTGAAGAAGGCCCACTTCGACTCCACGGTCGCCCTCCGCGGCGAGGTGGCGAATGCGATGGTGAGCACCTGGTTCGTCACTCCCGCCAAGGCCGATCCCGCCCACCTTTCACTCGTGTCCTTGAACATGAAGGACGGACTCCGCACGATCCGACCGATGGGGCCGAGACTGGTCCACCGTGGCACGAAGGTCGATGTGGAGGCGGAATCCCTGAACTGGTCGAGGCTGGACGCCTCCGCGAAGGCGAACCCGATTCCATCGCTGGTCCCGGCCGCCAGCACCCCGAATCTCGATGGCGACGTCGTCCAGGTGGTCTCGAAGGAGACCGCGACCCTCGTGCTGGCCGATCCCGACCTGCATCCCGACGGGGCCCTCACGCTGACCTTCGCCGACCTCATCGACGATGTCGGCTCCATGCACGCCCAGCCCGACATGCGGACCGGACAGGTCGGTGTCCATGTCTCGATTCCCATCCGCCATCTCTATCTCGACGTGCTGTTCGACGAGTCGCTCCCCGCCGTGGATCCTGCGGCCGCGTTGTATTTCGCCGCAGCCGAGCGCGTCGAGTACGGCGAACACGCCGAACTGCGACGGTTCAACGGCGACATCGACGGCCGATTCGTCCGCACCGCGAGACTTCCGAAATCCTCGAAGGTCGACCCGGCCCTGCACAAGGCGATGCTGGAGCACGGGGCCGCCCTGATCGGTCGTCCGCTCGATGCGTTTCGCTGCTTCCGGATGCACATCGCCTACCCACCGACCTTCACCCGGGCCATCGTCAAGTGGCTGCTGCCGGAAGCACCCGAGTCCTGAGAGAACGACGGGCTCGGCCCCGATAGGATCTCCGGATCCTGTCCTTCTCCGGAGCTCTCCATGTCATCCCGCATCCGCCTCGCATTCGCCACCTCGCTCTCCGCCGTCGCCTTCGCGGGCACCGCCCTCGCCGGGCCGCCCGCCACCGACCGACGGCCGGTCGAGGAGACGATCCAGGGCGAGGCCTTCGTCGACGACTACCAGTGGCTGGAACCGCTGGAGTCCGAGTCCGAGGAGGTCCGGACGTGGACGGACGCCCAGAACGCCTACACCGAGGAGGTGCTTCANGGCCTCCCCTGTCGACCGGCACTGGTCGACGAACTCTCGAAGCTCATGAACGTGCCGGGCATCGGGACCCCGAGGCAGGCCGGCGGTCATCTCTTCTTCAATGAACGGGCGGCCGGTGCCGATCAGTCGGTCCTCAAGATGCGGCCCGCCGGCGGCACCGCCGAAGACGACCGGATCCTCATCGACCCNAATTCCCTCGACGAAGGCGGCCTCGTGTCGCTCGACTGGTGGCGACCGACCATGGACGGTTCGAAGATCGCCTTCGGAATCAGTCGGGCTGGAGACGAGAACAGCATCCTGCATGTCCTGCGAACCGCCGACGGCACCTGGACCGAGACCGAGATCTCCGGCAAGGTCAACTTCGGAGGCTGGACGCCCGACGGCTCGGCCTTCGTCTACTCGAAGCTCACCGATCTCGGCGACGCCTACAGCCGCGTGGTCCGATGGCACGATGTGGGAACCCACCCCCGACATGATCACACGTTCATGACGCAGTCCGAACCCCAGCGGGTCCCCTACGGCTCGCTCTCCCGGGACGGCCGCTGGCTGATGTTCGGCATGACCGACGGCTGGAGTCGGAACGACCTGTGGATCGCACACGTCGCGGACTGGAAAGCGACCGGTGAACTCGATCGCGTCGTGGTCGCCGAAGGCATCGACGCGAAGTTCTCGCCGCAGGCCGTGGTGGGTGACCGCATGGTGATGTCGACCACCCAGAACGCCCCGAACGGGCGGATCGTGGTCGTCGACCTCGAGCATCCGAACCGGGAACGATGGACGGAGATCGCGCCGGAGCGGCCCGACGCCGTCTTCCAGGGCGCCGACTACGCCCGCGGACTGCTCATGCTCACCTACGAGCAGGATGCCTCGACCCGGATCGAACGAATGAGCCTTGCCGGAGAACGTTTCGATCCGATCGAACTGCCCGGACTGGGGTCCGCCGGCATCTCGACCGACCCCGATTCGACCCGGGCCTTCGTGAGCTACACGAGCTACAACGAACCCCGCACGATCTACGACTGCGACGTGGCGANGGGAACGCTCGGNGCGATCTGGGCCCGACCGGAGACGCCCGTCGACCCCGACTCGGTGATCGTTCGGCGNGTGCACGCGACCTCNAAGGACGGCACCAAGGTCCCGATGTTCGTNGTNCATCGCAAGGATCTCGANACNANNCGGNCNCACCCNACGNTGCTCTACGGCTACGGCGGGTTCAACATCTCGATGACGCCGCGATTCATCTCGACCAACTTCCCCTTCTACGACGCGGGCGGCATCTACGTCGTCGCGAACCTCCGCGGCGGCGGCGAATTCGGCGAGTCCTGGCATCGGGCGGGCATGCTGGAGTCCAAGCAGAACGTCTACGACGACCTCTACGCCTGCGCGGAGATGCTGATCGACGAAGGGTTGACCTCCTCGGAGCAGCTCGCGGTCATGGGCGGCTCCAACGGCGGCCTGCTCACCGGCGTCGCGGTCACGCAGCGACCGGAGCTCTGGTCCGCGGCGATCAGCGCCGTACCGCTGCTCGACATGCTTCGATACCACCAGTTCCTCATGGCCCGGTTCTGGGTGCCCGAATACGGTTCGAGCGAGGACCCGGAGCAGTTCGAGTGGCTGCGGGCGTATTCCCCCTATCACAACGTCGAGAACGGTCGCGACTATCCCGCGGTCATGTTCACCGCGGGCGAGAACGACACCCGGGTGCATCCCCTCCACGCGCGGAAGATGGCGGCGTTGATGCAGGCGGCGACCGGAAGCGATCCCGCCACCGAACCGATCCTGCTGCAGGTCGAACGCGACGGCGGCCACGGCCAGGGCAAGCCCCTCCGACTTCGAATCGAAGAAGCGGCCGACCGCTGGGCGTTCATCTTCTGGCAGACCGGGATCTGCGGACCGGAGTGAGCTCGATGCGTCCCGTCCCGGCGAGGACGTGGCGACGGTCTCAGTCGACGGGCAGTTCCGTGAGCAGGCGAGCCTCGTCCCAGGTCTCGACTCCGAGATCGACGGCCTTCTGCAGTTTGCTGCCCGCCTTCTCACCCGCGATGAGGAGATCCGTCTTCTTCGACACGCTTCCGGTGATCGTGGCCCCGAGTGATTCCAACCGTTCCGCAAGTTCCTTGCGGCCGGTCGACTCGAGGGTGCCGGTGATGACCACGGTCTTCCCGGCCACCGGTGAATCGACGGTCTCCGCATCCTCCCCGGGCGGTCGGTAGAGATCGCTTTCGAGGGAGACGCCGGCGTCGGCCAGCCGTCGGAAGGCCTCCTTCGTCGGTTCCGCCGCGAGATGCTCCTGCAGACTCGAGGCGGTGATCTCACCGAAGTCCGGCAGGTCCTCCAGCGTCTCGACCGTGGCCGCCATCAGGGCATCCGCGTGGGGGAAATGCCGTGCCAGCATCTTGGAGGCACTGGCCCCGACATGGCGGATGCCCATCCCCGCGAGAACCCGGGCCAGCCCCCGCCCTTTCGCGACCTCGAGACCTTCGAGCAGGTTGTCCGCCGACTTCTCACCCATCCGCTCGAGCGTGAGGAGATCCTCACGGTCCAGCTGGAAGACGTCCGCGAAGTGATGGACCAGCCCCGCGTCGATCAGTTGATCGACGAGTTTCTCGCCGAGGCCGTCGACGTCCATCTGATCACGGCCGACGAACCACTTGAGCTTCTCCCGGAACTGTGCCGGACATTCCGGGCTGACGCAGAACAGCTTCGGGCCTTCCTGCTCGACGCCCCCCTCGCAGGCGGGACAGGCGACGGGCGGGTCGATCACGGTCTCCGTTCCGTCCCGCGCCTCGACCACCGGTTCCACGACCTGGGGAATGATCTCACCCGCCTTCTCGATCACCACCGAGTCGCCGATGCGAAGATCCTTCCGACGAATCTCCTCGATGTTGTGGAGCGTGGCATGTCGCACCGTGGTTCCCGCCACGAGAACGGGGTCCATCGTGGCCCGCGGCGTCAGGGTTCCGCCCTTGCCGACCTGCCATTCCACTTCCGACAACCGGGTCCGGGCCTGTTCGGCCGGATACTTGAACGCGATCGCCCAACGAGGCGCCTTGGCGGTCGCGCCGAGTTCGGCTTGAAGGTCGAATCGATCGACCCGGACGACCATGCCATCGACGCCGTAGTCGAGNTCCCGGCGTTCNGCGCGNAACGCTTCGATCCGNNCCACCACNTCNTCNAGGGANNCGAGNGCACGNGANTGGNCGTTNGCCGGNACNCCCCACGCCCGNACCCGATCGAGAAAACCCGAATANGTNTCGACNTCNAGNCCGANCGTCTCNCCNCGNCCGTGGGCGATGAANCGNAGT
Organism: Phycisphaerae bacterium; assembly: GCA_002683195.1. The sequence continues at coordinate 30,686 of NYSW01000054.1, read as the reverse complement.
CCACGACTCGCGGTGATNGCCGGNTCGAGACTCTTGAGNGTNCCNGCGGTCGAGTTNCGNGCNTTNGCGAAGAGCGGCTCGCCNCGGGNCTCCCGNTCGGTGTTCACCCGGTCGAACGATGAGTTCGGCATCACGATCTCACCACGGATCTCCACCACCTCGGGCGGGTCGACGGTGTCGAGCCTGAGGGGTATCGCCTGAATCGCCCGCACGTTCGAGGTCACCACGTCCCCACGCGATCCGTCTCCCCGCGTGGTGGCGGAGACGAGTCGGCCGGCTTCGTAACGAAGCGAGATCGCGACCCCGTCGATCTTGGGATCACACACCAGCCCCACGCCGGACTCGGCAAGGTCATCGAGACCCTTCAGAACCCGGGCATGCCACGCCTCGAGATCCTCGGTCGAATAGGTGTTGTCGATCGAAGTCATCGGGACGGCGTGAACCGCGGTCTCGAATCCGGACACCGGCTCCCCGCCCACCCGCTGGGTGGGACTGTCGGGATCCGCGAATTCAGGGTGGGCCTTCTCGAGGGCGGCGAGTTCCTCAAGGCGAGCATCGAAGTCCCGATCCGACATGATCGGATCGGCCTCCACGTAGTAGCCTCGATTCGCTCGCTCCAACAACTCACGGAGCTCGGCGATGCGTTGATGCTCGTGCCCGGCGTCAGTCACGGTTGATCGAATCCGGTCCCTTGCCCGCGGTCTTGTCCCAGGTGTTGTCCCCGGACCGCTGATACTTGGTGAATCCCAGCCGGTCGAGATTCGAGTCGCTCAGCTTCGTCTTGTCCGACGCGTCGGAGTGGTTGAGCGCCAGTCCGGGGGCCGAAATCATCCGCTTCACCGGTTCTCCGGTCTCGGGATGCTTCTTGAGCGGCGCATCGCTCATGGACTGAAAAACCTCGAAAGGCTCTCCGAGCGAACCGTCGGGCTTGATCACGGCGTAGTCGTATGTGGGCATGGCATCCTCGGATTCGGTGACGGTCGACTAGGAAGGGTACGACGAATATCGGTTGGTCCGCGGCGAATCTCAATCGCCCTGGAGCAATCGCCGGGCGGAAGAGACATCCTCCGACCTGGTGTCGCCCGCCTCCCGCTCGATGATGACGTCGACCGGCGGTACGAGGGACCGCACCTCGGGAAGAAAGGATGACCAATCGACCATCCCGGTTCCCAATCGGACTTCGGCCCCCCAGGTGCCGGGCGTGGCGGTTGGAGTGGCGTCCTTGGCGTGAATCTGAACCACCCTCGGAGCGAGGCGGCGAATCGCCTCCACGGGATCACCCATTCCGTAGAGAATCATGTTCGCGGGATCGAAATTCACTCCGACGCCGGGATGATCCAGGGCATCCAACGCATCCAAAAGCGTCTCTGCCGTCTCCTGGCCGGTTTCAAGCCCGAGTTGAACCCCGCGAACCGCAAAAAGATCAGCCACCTCCCGAAGCCGATCCAGAACGATCCTTCGATCGGGATCCGCAGCATCATGCGGAATGAATCCGGCATGCATGGTGACCAGTGGAATCTCCGAATCCGCGGCGAGGGCCGCCACTTTCGCCGCTCGGGCTCGAGTCGCGGGCCAATGCTCGTCGGAGCGAACCCCTCCGGTCCGTTGAATCGTCTGCAGCGTGGAGTAATCCTCCCCGACCGCTTCCAGCATGCCACTGGCGATCCTCATGCCGGCCTCACGAATGACCTGGATCGCATCTCCGAAGGCCTCAGGCTGCTCGATCACCGGATCCAGAGCCAGTTGAACCAGCGGAAGATCCAGTTTCTGGAGGGTCCCAACCAGCTCCGCGGTGGATTTCGGCTGGAGACTCCAGCTGCAGACGCCCAGGCGATGGGCCGGAATGGTCACGTCAAGAGAATTGGGCATCGATGCTGGATCCTGAAAAAGGTGGTTCCGGGATCATCCGGGACTCTCCAAGGATTCTATCGGACGGAGATCACCTTCCCATGGCGATGGACTGCGCATCCTCCTACCATGTCCTTCTGGAGACAGAGCGGTCTCAAGTAGAACCGGTCCTCCATTTCTGGCCCGCCGAACGGTGCTCGCCACCGTCCGATCGGAAACGCTTCGTGACCACCGCCCCACTCGATCGATCGAGTCTTGACGACGACGACGACGCCACGCCCCCGGCGGGAATGCTGTCAGCACCGAAGCCTCTGGGCAAGCGGATCGAAGCGTGGCTGAGTCGCCTGTCGACCAAGAACAACTTCTGGCATCGCATCTGTTCGCTGATCTGGCTGCCCTTCGCCTTTCGAAGCGGCATCACCCTGCGACGAATCGATGCCAAGCGTTTCACGGCGGTCCTTCCGTACCGACGCTTCAATCGCAACTGGTACAACGCGATGGCCGGCGCGGCCCTGCTCGGCAACTCCGAAGTGGCCGGCGGCATGTATCTCTTCGCGGAATGCGGCAGCGACTACGAGGTGATCTGCAAGCGGATGGAATACCGGTTTCTCCGTCCCTGCTACGGCCCGGCGGTCTACCGGGTCGCCAATGCCGAGGATGTCCGACAGAAGATCGAAGCCGGCGGTGAGTTCAACATCGATCTGGATCTCGAGATCACGCAGCAGCTGACTCGTCGCGGCAAGGAACGCGAGATGAAGGTCGGTCGTTGCGAAATCACGTTCCACTGCACGCCGAAGGACCTCGCCGCCACGTTGCGGGAGCGCCGTCGTTCCCGGCTTGAACAGCGTGGCGAATCGGCATGAGCGCCGCGGCCACGGCCCCCACCGACATTCGGTATCGCCCACTGACCCTCGCAGCCTCCACTGCGGGATGGGGCCTCTACTGTGCTTCGAGCTGGACCTGGTGCATTGGGATGTTTCTCCCGATCGTGCTGCTCTCTCGATTCGGCTGGGCCGGCTTCTGGGCGTTTCTGATTCCCAACGTGTTGGGATGCGCCGGCTTCGGTTATCTCTTCTCGAGGGAGTCGAGCCGTCGATTCGCGACGAACCATGCCCCCGCGCTGCGGTGGTTCAGCATGGCCACCATCGCTTTCCAGGTGTTCTTCCTCGGTTGGTCGGCCGGAACCTTCGTCTACGCACCCGAGGCCGCGGCTTCGGGTGATGCCGCGGTCGCCGGAGCCGCCACCGACACCCTGGCCTGGCCAGTTCTCGGGACCATCCTGACCTGGACCGCCGGTGCATTCGCCTTTTCAGGACGAAGCGACCTGTTCTGGCGCTGGTTCGCCGCCATCGCGGCGATCGGAAGCGGCAGCCTCTTCGCGATCGCCATCTTTCAGACCGGTGGCCCTCCCGCAGCCCCTCGCCCCGAGGCCGGCGCTTCCTTGCTTGGGGCCGCGCCGATCATCGCCCTGGGGTTCTTCGCCTGCCCGAGCCTGGACGCCACCTTTCACCGGGCCCGCCAACAGACGCCCAGCCGACACGCCTTCGCGATCTTCGGTCTCGTGTTCGCCGGCATGCTGGCCTTCGCGGGCTGGGTGTTCGACGGACTGTCCCCGGAACGGATCGCCGCCACCCTCCTGCCACTGGTGGTCGCCCAATGGACGCTGCAGCTCGTCTTCACGATCGGTGCTCACGTGCGGGAGGTCGGCCTTCTCCCCGGCGGCCTGGTAGGCAGCCGGCCACTGCTGCTGGTGGCGGTCCTGATCGGCACGATCGCCGGCCTGCCCGCGATCGCCGGCGAATCGGTCTACCTCTGCTTCCTCGGCCTCTACGCGATTCCGTTCCCGATGTACGTGATCGCCGCGGTGGTCGCCGGAGGCCACGGTCTCCGCCCCGCGGCCTCGGCCTGGGTGATCGGCCTTTCGATCCTCCTCGGGCCTCTCGGCTGGCTCGGCTTCATCGAGAACCAGACGCTCCTTCTGCTTCCAGCCGCCGCGGGCACCGCGATCGCCGGCTGGATGATCGGGCGTCGGTTTGCGTCCCCAGCCTCCGGTTCCCCGACGAAATCATCCGTGGACACGTCCACCAACGCCGCGACAACCTCCTGAACATCGATCCGGGTGGCCGCTCGACGTTTCGAGGTCTATTCTCAACCGAGTCTTTCGGAGCCTTCGAACATGCCTCACATCCTGAGAAACATCGTTCTCGCCCTCGCCGGGTCCCTCATGCTGATGGGTACGGCGTGCGAACCCGCCTCGGAACCGGTCATTCAGACCCAGATCTACCTGATCGGGGTGCAAGGAATGCACTGCGACGGATGCGCCAACGCGATCGCCACCAAGGCATCACGGGTCGAAGGCGTGGCGTCCTGCGAAGTGAGCCTCGACGAGGCGACCGCGACCGTCGTGGCCGTTCCTGCCTCCATCAAGGAAGTCGAATCCGCGATTTCGGCCCTTGGCTACACCATCACACCCGCCACCGCCGGCTGAGCCGAGAGAGGCTCCGGGTCGAACTCAGTTCGAATCCTCGAGCACTTCGAGCAACCGGCCGACCGCCTCTTCAAGTTCGGTCTTGATTCTGGCGCCCGCCGCGTGCACATGGCCTCCCCCTCCGAATCGAGCGGCCAGTTCGTTGACGTCGACGAACCCGTGCCCGTCGGTGTCGGGCTTGGAGCGAAAACTCAACTTGGTCAGTCCCGACTCGGCTTCCGTCAACAACACCGAGGCTCGAACGCTTCCGATCTCCAGTGGCGTGTTCACGATCCCGGCGAGCTCCTCCATGTTGGCACCGGTCTCCGCGAAATCCTCGAGGCCGAGTCGCATCACCGCCAGGGCACCGTGGTCGGCGAAGGTCAAGGAGCCGAGGGCTCGTGCGACCATCGCAAATCGGGAAGGCGTCGCATTCTGTTCCACTCGGGCGAAGATGGCGTCCTTGTCGGCACCGCTCTCCATCAGCCTCGCCGCCAGGCGATAGACGTCCGGGCCGGCACTGGAGAACCGGAACCAACCGGTATCGGTGGCCAACCCCAGGAACAGAGCCTCCGCGATTCCCTGCCGGGCCAGATCCACACCCAATGCGTCCAGCACCGGAACCAGAGCCTGAGTGGCGGAAGCACAACGAGTATCGACCACCCGGCTGCCCGCGACCGAACCGCCTCGGGCGTGGTGATCGATCCCGATGACTCGCTCGGTCCGACTTCGAAGCCACTCTCCCACGGCCTCCAACTGCGTCCAGGCACCGGTATCGACGACCGCCACCAGATCCGGTTCCGGCCGCCCCTCGAGTCCGCCCAGACTCTCGATTCGTTCGATCTGATCTGAATCCGTGGCGAGGGTGAGCAGGTTCGGGTCGATCGGGCCCGAAAGCACGATTTCGCTGGCGACCCCGATCTCCCGAAGCCCTCGATGCAGACCGAGGCTGGTCCCCAGGGCATCGCCGTCGGGCTTGTGATGCGTGAGGATCAGCACCGAGCCGGCGGCTCGAAGTCGAGCCGCCAGTTCTTCGGGGGAAGTGTTGGATTCGTAGACGAATCCGGGCTCGTCCCAGGGATGTTCGATGGCTTTGCTCACGGCTGGTTTCCTGGATGAGGGCTGAAATCGTATTTTGAAGCGCGGGCGGCGACCTCTCGGGTGGCAGCCAGATCTCGTTCGAGCTGGGCGAGAAACGGGTCGAGCCCGTCGTATCGTTCCTGTCCGCGAAGACGGCGAAGCAGCGTCGTTTCGAGGCACCACCCGTAGTCGTCGAGATCCCCGTCCCAATCCAGGACGTGCACTTCGGCGACGGGAGGAGTCTCCTCGAAAGTCGGTTTGGTGCCGATGCTGACGGCGGCTGGACGGCATGTCCCATCCGGAAGCATCGCCTGCCCTGCGTAGACCCCGTCCCCGGGGAGCAGCGCGCCACCCAGATCGAGATTCGCGGTGGGGATTCCGATCGTTCGACCTCGCTGATCGCCCGAAACGACTTTTCCGACGAGGGAATGGGGGCGACCGAGGACTTTCCCGGCGTCTTCCACCCGACCGATCGCCAGTAATTTCCGAATCACCGAACTCCGGGCGGGCACGTCCACTCCGTCGATGAGCCGCACTCTTCGTTCTTCCGGAATCAGGACCTGGAATCCTCGCGTTCGCCCACTCGCCTGAAGGGTGGCGGTGGTACCCGCGCGATTTCGCCCGAAGCGGAAGTCGGGCCCCTCGGCCATGAGGGAAGGTGTTTGCCCCAGAGCGCCGAAGAGATGGTCGAGAAACGCCTCCGGTTCGAGTCCAAGGAGCTCTCGCGAGGTCTGGAATTCGAGCACATCGTCGAATCCGACCTCCAGCAGCCGCCTCCGACGTTGGGCCGCGGTGAGTATTCGTGGCTCGGGTGAACGCCCGAAAACCACCGCCGGGGCTGGTTCGAAGGTCACGGCGATCATCCTGGCATCGCTTCCGAGGGCGGACGAAATCGCCTCGCCGAGCATTCGATGGCCCAGGTGGACACCGTCAAAATTGCCGATCGAGATTCCAAGCATGGCTGACCGAGGATCCGAAATGAAATTCGACTGGCGAGAGGTCTCTCTCCGGTCGATTCCTTGGTGAGAGGATCCATAACAGGGTACTCTTTCCGGGTTTTCCGTCCGCGGACTCCGGGCCCATGGCCCATGACGTCCGGAACCACCACCAGGACCGCCGCCGATGGGTACCGCCGCCGCTGATCAGCCGTCACAACCGACCGGACACGCCGAACCCGAGAAGCTGCTCGAACAGCTTCTCGAGAGTTTTCACGGCACTGCCGCGACGGTCATTCCATGGTTCGTGGATCAGATGCCCCGGATGTATTTCCAGGACACCGATCAAATCACGCAACTCAGCCATCTCAAGGCCATCGTGGCGGCCCGGTCATCGGATCGCCCGATCGACATGACACTGGTGAGTGACGACGGATCCATCTGGACCACGTTGCGGTCGGATGACAGTCCCGGCGTGCTCGCGGAGATCGTCAAGCACCTTCCGATGGATCATTCACTGCGAGCCGCCAAGGTCCACACCAGCCATGACGGCCAGATCGTGCTCGACACGTTCGAATTCGGGGACCCTCACCCCTTCGACGAAAGCGACGCCAGCCAGCGGCAGAAGCTCGAGCAGACGATCGAATGGGCCTCGACCAACCGGCCGGACTGGACCCCGGATGCCATTCGCAACCACTTCCAGAACTGCGCCAGCGACTACATCAACACCCTGACTCCGCTCCGAATCTCCCACCACAACGATCTCTACGAACGAGTCAGTGGCACCGACGGGACCATCGTCGAACTGGAGCAGGAAGCAGACCCCAGTCTCAGTCGAATCACCGTGGTCTTCGGCAACGCCCGGACCCGCACCTCGTTGGAACGAAGTGCCCGCCTGTTGTCCCGCCACGGAATCAGCATCGCCCGAGCCTACCTCGACGTGGTCCAGAATCCGCCGCATGGTGTGGTCACCTACGTTGGTTTCGTGGTGAAGGGCCCCGACGGCCAGGCCATCGATCCGAAGAGTGAACTCTGGACGAGGGTGCGGAAGGACCTCACCCGGGTGAAGTGGGTTCACTACGAAGTCCTCGAGATGCTCGATCGCCACCCGCGATCACACATCGGACTCACCGAAATCATGCTTGGACTCTCGCACCTGGTTCATCAGGTTCTGAGCCCGAAAGCCCGGTTCGAATTCACGCGTGAACGAATCGTCACCTCGGTCGAGAACAACCTCGGCCTCGGCACTCAGATCGCCCAGCTCTTCAAGGCGAGATTCGATCCCCGCGGCCCGTTGACCGACGACACCTTCGCGGCCAAGGCCACCGCCCTCGAATCCGAGATCGAGCGAACCGCGTCGAGCGAGACCGCCCGCACGGTCATGCTCACCATGATCGATGCGATTCGACACACCCTTCGAACCAACTACCACGTCCACGGACGCTTCGGGCTCGCACTCCGCCTCGATCCGACCTTCATGCAGAACGACGATCGGCCCGAGATGCCGTTCGGGTCGTTCTTCGTCCACGGCCGAGGCTTCAACGGCTTCCATGTCCGGTTCCAGGACATCGCCCGTGGCGGCCTTCGAGTGGTCATGCCTCGAACCGAGGCCCAGCACGCCCGCGAAAGCGAGCGGCTCTACGACGAGGTCTACGGACTTTCCTTCGCCCAGCAGCTGAAGAACAAGGACATTCCGGAGGGCGGAGCCAAGGCCGCGATCCTGCTCGAGCCGGGCTCGGGAATCGATCGCTGCGTCAAGGCCTTCGTGAACTCGATTCTCGATCTCATCACCGAAGATCCTGAAACCCGGAACCAGATCGTCGATCACGGCGGGATGCAGGAACTGATCTATCTCGGCCCGGACGAGAACATCACCCCCGCCCACATCCAGTGGATCGTGCAGCGGGCCAGACTCCGCGGCTACTCGCTTCCCACCGCATTCATGAGTTCGAAGCCCGGCGCGGGCATCAACCACAAGGTCTACGGCGTCACCAGTGAAGGCGTGAACGTCTTCCTGGAGGTCGCCCTCCGCTCGGTCGGCATCGACCCCCGGACCCAGCCCTTCACGGTCAAGATCACCGGTGGTCCGGACGGCGATGTCGCCGGAAACATGATCCGGATCCTTGAACGTGATTACGGCGGGAACGCCCGCATCGTCGCGATCGGTGACGGTTCGGGATCGGGCGAAGACCCCGACGGGTTCGACGTGCCGGAACTCATGCGGCTCTTCGAGGAGGCATTGCCGATCGCCTCGTTCGATCGCGAGAAACTCGGCCCCCGGGGCCGGATCACGAGTGTCGACGAACCCGATGGCGCCCAACTGAGAAACACGCTGCACAACCGGGTGGTGACGGACGCCTTCGTCCCCGCCGGGGGGCGGCCGGCGACGATCCACGCCGGGAACTGGCAGGAATTCCTCCAGGAGGACGGAACCCCGAGCGCCAAGGTCATCTCCGAAGGTGCCAACCTCTTCCTCACCCCCGAAGCCCGAGAAGAACTTTCGAAGGCCGGCTGCGTGATCGCGAAGGACTCTTCGGCCAACAAGTGCGGCGTGATCTGTTCCAGCTTCGAAATCGGTGCCTGCATGGTCCTGGACGAAGAGGAGTTCCTCGCCATCAAGCCGGAATTCGTGGCTCAGGTACTCGATCGGCTCCGCGAACTCGCCCGGGTCGAGGCGGAACTGCTCATCGCAGAACACCGTCGACATCCCGGAACCAGCCTGCCGCAGCTTTCGATCAAGCTCAGCCGGATCATCAACGCTTCCGCCCCCGCGATCATGGAAGCGATCTCCAACTGGTCGGTGCAGGACGTTTCGATCGCCAAGGAACTGGTTCGGGACCACCTCCCCCAGATTCTGCAGGACACCGGTGGTGATCGAATCTGGACCAAGCTCCCCGAGCGTTACCAGCACTGGATGATGGCCAAGCGTCTGGCATCCGGCATGGTGTACCGCGAGGGCATCGACTTCCTGGACGGCATGGAACCCGGCGCGGTCGCCGATCTCGCTTTGCAATACCTGCGGCAGGACATTCGAGTCCGGTCACTGGTCGATGGCCTGCGAACCGCGGAATTCCCCGACCAGCAGACGGTCATCCGCCTGCTCGAACAGGGTGGTGTCCGAGCGGGACTCCGAGAAGACTGATCATCCGGAGCCACGCTCGGCGTTCTCCGCTCAATCAGGAATCGGTGAGAGTTCAAGATTGCTGGGACGGTTGATCCTGACCGTCCAGGAAATCGTCTGCGCGGCGTCCTCACTGCCGGCGGGGCCGAGTTCGATGACCCACTTCAAGAGCCCTCGCCGGGCGGCCAGGCCCCGGTACACGGCGTCATCAGCCATCGGCGGCGAGGCGTCGACGATTCGAACCTCGATGTCCTCCAATTGACTCACCGGTCGACGGTCCCAGACCTCGACCGTTGCGGCCGACGGTCCATCATTCCGGAGTTCGATTCGGTACTCGATCGACGTCTGCCGTCCCCCGCCGAGCAATCCGGTGCTCTGGGTATCTCGAGCCACCACCATCCGCGAGACCGTGATCGCCGGATCGGGACCGAACCAGACTTCGAAACCGCCGCCGGCAGGAACCTCTTCGATTCGAGAGGGACCGACGTACTCGCCCTCCATGAACAGCGCGGCCTTCCCCGCCAGCAGCACGAACCCACTCTGATTCACCAGATCCACTCGAAGGTAGACCTGCTCGCTCTCGACCGGTCGCGTCACCAGAACCCTGGTCGCGGGTGCCTCGAATGATGCGATCCTGAGATTCGACGAGGCACCACCATCGGCGACCGAGACCAGACCCGGAAGTTCGTAGGTCACCGCGGTCCCTCCGGAGACGATGGCGGCGTTTCTGATCGCCGCCATGGCATCGGAACCGGGCGAGGGTCGCGATTTGCTCGAGCGAGTCATCTCGTCCGGAACGGACTGGGTGGCCACGGAATCGTACTCCGGCCGCGAAGGCCCGACGTAGACGGGCCGGATGTCGGGAGGCAATCCCGGCGAGGATGGCGTGGCGGATGACAGGGCGATCTTGACGTCGGTCCAATCCTCACCCGTCGATTGGACCACCACCGCCTCGAAGTCGATCGGCATCACGGCCTTCGCCTGGTCGCTCCGAACCGCGTAAGCGGGGCTCCAGGAGGCTCCAGCCCGGAGATAGCGGATGGCGACTTCCGCGGTCCCCCCCTCGACCACCGCGACTCGAACTCGCGCCACGGGGACATCGAGGGACTTGATCTTCTCTTCTTGCTGGGCGACCCGTCGCCGGTGCTCGGCCTCCAAGGCTTCACCCTCGTCCTGCGATCGCAACATGGCCGATTGAATCCGGCCCCGCTCTTCCCGCACGAATTCAAGCTGACGGCGCAGGACCTCGAGATCGAGGGCATCGGTTCCACCATGGCGAGTGGCATCCTCGCCGGCGCGAATCGTGACGGAATCGATGAACTTGAGATCCGCGGCCAACCCGCCCTCCGTCATCGCTCGACGAGCCTGTGCCCGAAGCCGTTGTTCATCCCACGCCTCGGACTCCAGTTCGAAAGCCCGACGTTCGCCGTCGGACAGTCCCGCAGACGTCTGGACCCCGATCACGGTCCAGTCGCTCCCGGCCGAAGCCCGAAGGCCTTGAAGCCCCTGATTTCCCGCATCCGGAATCCCGGTGAAGACCAGTTCGTGAACGCCCGGTTCAAGGGTGACCGTCACCGAACGACGGAGTTCCGCACCCCCGCGGTACAACACCACCCGGTCCACGCGGGAAGCCACCTCAAGCGTCGAGGTCGGCAGCACCAGGTCCTCCACGGTCTCCGATGCCGATGCCAGCCGGTCGGAGGCCAAAGACGAAAGCAGAAAGCCGAGCATCAGGAGCTGGATCGGGCGCATTCAGATTCTCCGAGCCGGATGCGCATCATCCGGAGTTTCCGCGGATGATACCCCTACGGATTCCTCACCCCCGGGCCTTCTGATGTCACCCAGAACCATTTCCAACCTCTGCTGGATCGTTTCCGCTCTGGCCATCGGCCTCGCCTTGCTCTGGATCGGCCTCGCCGAAGACAAGGGAATCGCCATTCTCGGTGCGATCGCCGCGGTCGGACTCGCCCGAGTCCTCATCGGTGACGTCGCCCGCTGGCAAGATCTGAAGGACGCCAAGGACCGTTCCGAGGATGACGGCCAAGACGAGTCCTCATAATCAGATGACCCGCCGTGAAAAGGGTTTTCTCGCTCAACCAAGAGCTGTTTCCGGCCGATCCCGTCGGTATGCGCACCTACGACCTCGTCTGTATCGGCTGTGGCCCCGCGGGTGAGACCGCGGCCGTCACTGCCGGCTCCCAGGGACTTCGCACCCTCGTGGTGGAAGCCGCCGGCCGACCAGGTGGCGCGATGGTCAACACCGGGACCATCGCATCCAAGGTTCTTCGCGAGACCGCCCTGGTGTGCTCCGCGTTCCGCCGCCGTCCCGTGCCGGGAGTCGACGCCCGTCCGGACACCGATCTTTCGATCGCGGCGTTCATGGCCCGGACCACGCTGGTCCAGATGGAAGAACACGATCGAATCGAAGAGTCGCTGGACCGCGCCGGGGTCGAGGTTCGACATGGCCGTGGCCGTCTTCTGGACGAAGACACGATTGAAATCGAACGACCTGACGGGACCCGCGAGCAGGTGAAGGCTCGATACGTCCTGCTCTCCACCGGCTCCCGCCCCGCTCGCCCGGACTGGATCGACTTCGAACACCCGTCGGTGGTCGATGCCGATGGTCTGCTGGCCCTCGAACGCATGCCGAAGTCGATCGTGATCATCGGCGGTGGCGTGATCGGCAGCGAATACGCCTGTATTTTCGCCGAACTGGGAATCAAGACGACGCTCGTGGAACCGCGATCGGGACTGATGCGTTTCCTTGACCACGAGATTCGTGAGCAACTCGAAGCCGAATTGATCGAGACCGGCATCGATCTCCGACTCGGATCCAAACCGTTGGCGGTTCGTGGCACCGAAGACGGCGCCGTGGTCGAACTCGACGATGGAACGCGACTCGAGGCCGAGATCGTGCTTTGGAGTCTCGGCCGCCAGGGCAACGTGCAAGGCCTGGGCCTCGAGAACGCGGGAATCAAGGCCAATGACCGCGGCGTGGTGGAGGTCGATTCCGAATACCGAACGACCTGCCCCACGGTGTTCGCCGCGGGCGACCTGATCGGATTTCCCGCCCTCGCCTCGACCAGCATCGAACAGGGCCGCGTGGCGGCGAGCCGGATGTTCGACCTCGATGACGACCGGGCGCTCTCGGAAACCGTTCCCATGGGGATCTACACCATTCCCCCCATCGGCCATGTCGGCCGCTCGCTCGAAGAGGCCGGTGAAGCCGGCATCGACGCCGTGGTCGGCCGCGCCACCTTCCGTCGAAACGCTCGCGGACGCATGCTCGGGGACGACCGAGGACTGCTGAAATTGGTGATCGAACGGGGCAGCGAACGCATCATCGGATGTTCGGTGGTGGGCGAAGATGCGACCGAACTCGTTCACCTCGCCCAATTCGCGATTTCGACCGGTCAACGCCTCGGCTGGTTCGAACAGGCATGCTTCAACTACCCGAGCCTGACCGGACTCTTCCGCGAAGCGGCGGATGATGCCCGGATGGCCTTGTCTCTCGCCGCGAGGCGAACCGCCGCCTGAGACGCCTCATTCGAATCACACTCGGAAGATAGAGTCTGCGATCCACCGAGATCCGCCTCCTTCACCCGAGCCCGTACGCATGACCATTCCAAATCCCGCCGTGATCATGATCACCGGTGCCTCCAGCGGCATCGGTGCCGCCCTCGCCCGCCAGCTCGCGGCCCCGGGCCGGACCCTCCACCTCCAGGGGCGAGACGAATCACGACTCGCCATGCTCGCCGCCGAAGTCGATGCCGCTGGTGGCACGGCGATCCTCCACCGACTCGATCTCGCGGACCAGCCGGCGGTCGATGCGGAAGCATCAAGTCTGGGGGACCGGATCGCCAGCCTCGATGCCCTCGTGCACTCCGCCGGCACGGTGTCTCTCGGAGCGGTGGAGTCGGTCGACATCGCCGATCTTGATCGCCAGTACGCAATCAATCTCCGAGCACCGTTCGCATTCACCACCGCCCTGACGCCGGCCCTGGTCGCCGCCAGCGGGCAGGCCGTGTTCGTCAACTCCGGTGCCGGCCAGCGGGCGAGCCCCGGCTGGAGCCAGTACGCCTCCAGCAAATTCGGATTACGAGCCCTGGCCGATGCCTATCGGGCGGAGGTCGCGGATCGCGGCGTGCGGGTCACCACCATCTACCCGGGTCGCACGGCGACTCCGATGCAGGCGGAAGTCCATCGTCAGGAAGGTCGCCCCTACGACCCGAACGCCCACGCGAGGCCCGAGGATGTCGCAAATTGCATCGCCCACGCGCTCGAAATGCCGAGAACCGCCATCGTCCCGGAGATCTCGGTGCGCTAACCGATGCCCCACCCGGTCAGAACTGAACCCGCTGCAACTTCGCATACTCGAGCACCAGCGTCTTTCGGCCCACGACCTTGAAATCCACCACGACCGAATGGACGCGGCCTCGTGGCGTGAACGTGGCGACGACTCCCGTGCCGAACTGCGCATGCCGAACCATGGTGCCCGCCTTGAAGGCATCGGCCAGTCCATCACCGGGATCATCCTCGAGTTCGACCCGGTAGCCGCCATCTTCGGATCCTCCACCGGCGTCGTCTCCCCAGGAGTCGCCGAAGTCGTGCCGCTCGCAGTGCTCGTCGGGAATCTCCTCGAGGAACTGGCTTCGAATCGTCGCCTGCCGCATCCCCCGGATGGTGCGAATGGAAGCACTGGTGACCAACAGTTCCCGTTCCGCCCGGGTCATGCCCACGAAGCAGAGTCGTCGCTCCTCCTCGAGCTCGAGCTCACTGTCCCGCGCCCGACTGTGCGGAAGGAGTCCGTCTTCGACTCCGACCATCGCGATCGCGTGGTACTCGAGGCCCTTGGCCGCATGAAGCGTCATGAGCGTGACCACTCCAGATCCGGAGTCGATGGCGTCGGCGTCACTCACCAGGGCCACTGATTCCAGGTACTCCCGAAGCGCGATGGCCAGGGTGACCGTCCCGGTCTCGGTCTCTTCCATCGACGGCGCGACGAAGTCGCCCGCCGCCGAGACCAGCTCGGCCAGGTTTGCCTGCCGCTGACGCTCGTCTTCGCTTTCGAAGGCCCCCTCCGGACGCTCGAGCCCACTCTCTCGCAACACCCTGGAAACCAGATCTCCGAGCCCGGTCGAATCCCCCGCCGCCAGTTCCTGCCGCCAACCGGCGACGATCGCAGCGAAGCCGAGGACCGCTTTCCGACTCCGGGTCGCCACCTCGCCGAGCAGGGATTCATCCCCGCAAGCCTCCGCCAGTGATCTCCCCGAGGCTGCCGCCGCCGCCTCCACTCGCTTGATGGTGCTGCCACCGATCCCGCGGGCCGGCGTGTTCACGATTCGCCGGAACGCCACGTCATCGGCCGGATTCGCGAGCATTCGGAGATAGGCCATCGCATCCTTGATCTCCTTGCGATCGTAGAACGCCGTGCCTCGAGCGATCGCATACGGAACCCCTTCCCGTCGCAGTTGATCCTCAAGCACACGGCTGAGGGCATTGACGCGGTAGAGGATCGCCATGCCTCGCCACGGAACCCCGTCTTCAGACAACGCCTTGAGCCGATCCACGACGTGCCGCGCTTCCTGATGTTCGTCCGCGAGTCGGACCACGCGAATCGGCGCGCCCTCTTCGAGTTCGGTGGTCAGTTCCTTCGCCTTGCGACGACGATTGTTCGAGATGAGCGAACTTGCGGCCTGCACGATGTGCCCGGTCGATCGAAAGTTCCGGCCGAGGGGAATGGTGATCGCCCCGGGGTGGTGTTCCTCGAAGTCGAGGATGTTGCGTATGTCCGCCCCCCGCCACGCGTAGATCGACTGGTCGGGATCACCGACCACGAAGAGGTTCCCGTGAGCGGCGGCGATCGCATTGGCCATCACGAACTGAGCGTGGTTGGTGTCCTGGTATTCATCGATCAACACGTAACGGAACCGGTTCTGGAGTTCACCTCGAACCTGGCCGTCGTTTCTCAGCAGCGTCGCGCAGTGCCGAAGCAGATCATCGAAATCGACCGCATGATTCCGCT
This sequence comes from Phycisphaerae bacterium, assembly GCA_002683195.1. The sequence continues at coordinate 15,210 of NYSW01000054.1, read as the reverse complement.
CCAGAATCGCCTGGTACGCGTCGTAGGCCTTCGCCACCATGCGGGCGTGGAAGTCGTCCGCCTCGGCCCGAAAGTCGTCGGGCGACTGCAGGGCGTTCTTCGCCTGGCTGATCTGTGAAAGCATTGATTGCGGCGGCCAGTTCGAGGGATCCAGCCCCGCCCGCTCCAACGCCTGCTTCATCGCCGTCCGTTGATCACCGGAGTCGTAGATCGAATAGTCGGGTGACACCCCCGCGGCGGCCGCGTGATCCCGAAGCAGTCGGGCGCAGAATCCGTGAAAGGTCGCCACCGTCAGCCCTCGTCTTCCGGGCAGATCCACGGGAAGAAGATGCTCGACTCGATCTCGCATCTCGCCCGCGGCCTTGTTGGTGAAGGTCACCGCCAGAATCTGCCAGGCCGGCACGCCGAGGGAGACGAGGTAGGCGATACGGCGAGTGATGACCCGGGTCTTCCCCGACCCCGGACCGGCGAGGACCAGAGCGGCACCATCCACGTGTGTGACGGCCTCACGCTGGGCGTCGGTCAGGTCACCAAGGAGAAAATCGTGGTCGAGGCTCATTCCGGCAGTGTACGGGTCACGTTCGGGTCCGGAGCATCCCACGATGGTCAATTGTCAGCCAGCGGCTCTTTATCCACAAGGGGTTGGGGATCGGCACCCCGCAGCGCTTCTTCCACAACCAGATGCTGTGCTGGACAGATTGGGGCCTCCGGGTACGATTTCGGAGGTCGAGGAGTTTCCTGTTTTCTCCAAGACTTGTGAAAGAAGGACCAAATGTAGTGGTTTTAAGGTTGCGACTACTACATATAGTGGTGAAAATGTCCTTCGGAAATATTCGGGCCGCTCAGAGAGGCGTTCCGAGGTTTCCACTTCCCAGGAGTGTGGGTCAAAAAGGTTCTCGGACCTGATGTCGTACCAGCAATGATGTTCTGACGACCGCAATTCGGTGGACTGGAATGCCGCAGGTCAGTGGGCATGAAAGTCGAGGCAGCCGGATGAGGGAGCCCTTTTCAAGGGCGTTCTGAAGAGAAGAGACCTTTTCGAGTCAACGAGGGAAGAAAGAGAGCCAGCGAGGCGGAACCAATGGTTCTCCTTGCCGCGTGTGGCCGCCATTGACGGCGACCTCTCGCAGGGCGGAATTCGGCGACAGGATGTCGACGACTCCCCCGCTTCTGGATCGATTGCCGACCCGGCGATCCAGAGGTTTCACGAGCGGGTCGGCTCGAGCCGCGATTCGTGGCCCGAGAACGGTTCTGGTTGAAGTCGTCGGGTCGACGATTGGGACCAGAATCATCTGACGGCCTCCAAGGCCAAGAACAGGACGGTGACGCCATGACGGTGCACGCGCTCATTCAGGACGAACGAAGAATCGCCAGGCGATCGCTCCTCCTGACTCGACGTGGTTCCGACCGGGCCAGCCGTTTCGCATTCTCAATCGAACAAGTTCAGTCGGCCCCTGCCCATCCCCGCACGGATGCCCTTCACGCCAGACCAGGCGTGGCCGTCCGCCCGATGCGGGGTGTGCCCCGGGCCCTCTCCTCCTCGCCAGACAATCCGACGTTCAAGGACGACACCCGATGAAGATTTCCCGACGATTCACCAACAGCACCAACGATGTCTTCGATTCGGTGGAGTGGACCACCCGCTCCAGCCGCATCAGCAATGCGGACGGCTCACTCGTTTTCGAGATGAATGACGCGGAGATTCCCGCGTCCTGGAGTCAGTTGGCCACCGACATCGTGGTCAGCAAGTACTTCCGCAAGGCTGGCGTTCCGCAGCTTGATGCCAACGGCGAAACGCTGACGGACGAGAACGGCACCCCGGTCCTGGGCCCCGAACGCTCCGTGAAGCAGGTCGTCAATCGACTCGCGAGTTGCTGGCGACACTGGGGCGAACAGTACGGCTACTTCTCGACCCCCGCCGACGCGAACGCGTTCGAGGCCGAACTGGCCTACATGCTGCTCCACCAGATGGCGGCTCCCAACAGCCCCCAGTGGTTCAACACCGGCCTCAACCTCGCCTACGGCATCAGCGGTCCGGCCCAGGGCCACTTCATTCCGGATCACTCGACCGGGGAAGTCACCCTCGCCCCCGACGCCTATTCCCATCCCCAGCCCCACGCCTGCTTCATCCAGCGAGTGAGCGACGACCTGGTCGGCGAAGGCGGGATCATGGATCTCTGGACCCGAGAGGCTCGCCTCTTCAAGTACGGCTCCGGAACCGGCACCAACTTCTCCGACATCCGCGGCGAACAGGAGCCGCTCTCCGGCGGCGGCCAGAGCTCCGGCCTGATGAGCTTCCTGAAGATCGGCGACCGGGCCGCCGGTGCGATCAAGTCCGGCGGCACCACCCGCCGAGCCGCGAAGATGGTCTGCCTCGACCTGGATCACCCCGACATCGAATCCTTCGTCGACTGGAAGGTCTGCGAGGAGATCAAGGTCGCCGCCCTCGTCGAAGGCATGAAGCACCTCGACGAGGATCAGCGAAAGGTCGCCAACGATCTCGGCCTGGTCCTCGACTACGACTTCAATGGCGAGGCGTACTACACGGTCAGCGGTCAGAACTCGAACAACAGCGTCCGCATCTCCGACCGCTTCTTCGATGCCATCGACGCCAACGAGGATTGGAACCTCATTCGTCGGACCGACGGCGAAGTCCAGAAGTCCATCCCCGCCAACGGCCTCTGGGAACGAGTCTGCTTCGCGGCCTGGAAGTGCGCCGATCCGGGCGTCCAGTACGACTCGACGATCAATGCCTGGCACACCTGCCCCGAGGGCGGCCGCATCAATGCGAGCAACCCGTGCTCGGAGTACATGTTCCTCGATGACACGGCGTGCAACCTCGCCTCCATCAACCTGCTCAAGTTCTACGACAGCAAGAGCCGCGTCTTCGACGTCGACGGGTACGAACACGCGATCGGCCTCTGGACCATCGTGCTGGAGATCTCGGTCCTCATGGCGAGCTTCCCGAGCGAGGAAATCGCTCGACGAAGCTGGAAGTACCGAACTCTGGGCCTCGGCTACGCCAACCTCGGCGCCATGCTCATGCAGGCCGGCATCCCCTACGACAGCGAGGAAGGACGAGCGATCTCGGGTTCTCTCACCGCGATCCTCACCGGCCGAAGTTACGCGGCCAGCGCCCTCCTCGCCGCGGAACACGGTCCCTTCGCGGGCTACGAGGCCAATCGCGACCACATGATGCGGGTCATCCGGAACCACCGTCACGCCGCTCACGGGGTCGCCCGAGATTCCGAAGAGTACGAGTCACTGCGAATCACCCCGGTTCCCATCGACCACGAGGCGATCCGCAACGCCAACCTCACGAACTCCGACGAGATGCTGACCCGAGCCACCAGCGCCTGGGATGACGCTCTCGCGTTCGGTGAGAAGTTCGGCTTCCGCAACGCTCAGGTTTCGGTCATCGCCCCCACCGGTACGATCGGCCTGCTCATGGACTGCGACACCACCGGCGTGGAGCCCGACTTCGCCCTGGTGAAGTTCAAGAAGCTTGCCGGCGGCGGTTACTTCAAGATCGCGAACCAGTCCTTGCGACCCGCCCTGGCTTCGATCGGTTACCCGGAAGGAATCATCGACGAGATCATCGCCCACGTCATGGGTCGCCTCGACCTCGGCGTGACCATGCCGCTCGAGGATGGAAGTCCGAATCAGGACGGCACCACCTTCCGGGAGTTCCTGGTCGGCAAGGGATACGACAGTGAAGCCGTCGTGAACCTCGAGAACCAGCTTCCCACGGTCTTCGAACTCCGATTCGCATTCAATGCCTGGTCGATGCCGGCCACGGTTCTCGAAGCGTTGGGCGTCGACGCGGAAACCGCGAAGTCAGACATGACCTTCGACGGCCTCAAGGCCCTCGGACTCAACTCCGCCCAATGCCACGCGTTGAACCGCAGCATCTGCGGAACCCAGACCGTGGAAGGCGCCCCGCACCTCAAGGACGAGCACCTCCCGATCTTTGACTGCGCCAACAAGTGCGGCCCCGAAGGTCATCGATTCATCGCTCCCGAAGGCCACATTCGAATGATGGCCGCGGCTCAGCCGTTCATCTCGGGTGCGATTTCCAAGACCATCAACCTTCCTCAGGATGCGTCGGTTCAGGAAATCGGCGAGTGCTACCGCCTCAGCTGGGAACTCGGCCTCAAGGCCAACGCCCTTTATCGCGATGGCTGCAAGCTCAGTCAGCCCTTGAACACCTCTGCGGATGCGGAGAAGGATGATGATCTGGATGCGGACGACGCATTGGAGTCGTCCGGCGCCACCGAAGCCGCGGAATCGATGCTTGAAGCCAGCCTCGAAGCCGCGACGGTGGAGACCAGAGTCATCGAGCGGGTGGTCGAAAAGGTGATCGAACGTCCCATGCGGCGTCGACTCCCCGACACCCGTGACTCGCTCACGCACAAGTTCAACGTCGCCGGCCACGAGGGTTACCTCATCGTCGGCCTCTACGAGGACGGCACCCCCGGCGAACTCTTCATCACCATGGCGAAGGAAGGGTCGACGATCGGAGGCCTCATGGACAGCCTCGGTACCGCGATCAGCGTCGCGTTGCAGTACGGGGTCCCGGTCCAGAGCCTGGTGACCAAGTTCGCCCACCAGCGGTTCGAACCGATGGGAATGACCACCAACAGCGAAATCCCCTTCGCAAAGAGCCTCGTCGACTACATCTTCCGATGGCTCGGCATGCAGTTCGTGCCGGGATACCGAGAACAGAACGCGCCGCGCAGGACGCCGGCGAGCACACCCACCACCGAGGCCCCCGCAACCTCGAATGTGAACGTCAAGGAGGACACCACGTGCACCGATCCCTCATCAGCAGACGCCCCGGGGAAGACCGGCGAATCATCGACGAACGATCCGACCAGCCCTTCATCATCGAGTGGCACGGGCGTCCGTTCATCTTCATCGCTCGAGGCGGAGGTGAAGGACACCGTCATCACTTCGCTGAGTCCCGACGGTTCGGTCTCCACCACGAAGGTTCACAGCGAAACGGCTCGCTCGGTGCTCGACCAGTCCAATGCGGCACTCATGGGTGACGCCCCGGCCTGCGACAACTGCGGATCCATCACCGTTCGAAACGGCACTTGCTACAAGTGCCTGAACTGCGGAAACTCGATGGGCTGCAGCTGATGCGATTCAACGACCGCCTCGAACGCCCTCGGGCGTCGAGGTGGTCGTCGGTTTCTTCCATCGGCGTTGCTCGTCGGTGGATCGAAATCGGTTCCGGGTCGGGTTTCGGCGTCTCTCCGACGACGTCTCTCCGACCCCCGCGATGGAAGTGGATTTCGGTTCAGGTTTGAGATGGTCGACGAGTGGACGGACCCTCTCAACTGGTCGGCGACGCAGGGAAATGCGGACCCGACTCCCCTCAGTCTCCGCAGGGGTGGCCCTCTCCTCGAATCTACTTCCATCGCTTCTCTCTCTGATCGCCGCAATGGCGGTCAATCCCCTCGCCCCCGTCACGGCCGCCCACCGCCGCGACGGGGGTATTTCATTGGTTCTTCCGGCTCGGAAATCGGCCCCGGCGGCCGACCCGCGTTCTTCGGATGTACGCTTCCAGCATGGCCCTCGACACTCCCGAATCACATCTCCGTTGGATCGAGCATCGCGAGCGCAGCCTGCGAGATCCGGACGGCTGGCTCGCCCTGGTCGCCCTTCACTGGCTCCCATCCGGGAGATCGACGATCTGCGCGGTCGGCGAAACGGCCGGCGATCGCCTGGTGCTTCCCGGCGCGTTGGCGTCTCCAGCCGTCACGTTCGAATTCGAAACTCCGCGGCTGCTCGTGGTCCCCGGCCGGGAAGTCACCGCCACCCTCGACGGCAGACCGCTTCCCGCCGATGAACCGACGGAATTGCGGGACGACCGGACAGGCCCGGGACCGGTGCTTCGCTTCGGCCGACTTCATGTCACTCATGTTCATCGTCAGCATCGCGCCGCACTTCGAGTTCGAGATCGCGAAGCCGCGAGCCTGATGCGATTTCGGGGGGTGCCCAGATTTCCTTTCGACCCCACCTTGGTGGTCGACGCTCGATTCGAACCGGCACCGCCCGACACGACCGTTCCGATCACCCTGATCACCGAACACGTCGAGGAACATCCGGTTGCGGGCACCCTTCGATTCGAAATCGGCGGCCGATCCTGCTCGCTGCTCGCGGAACAAAGTGGAAACGGACTCTTCGTCGTCTTCGGCGATTCCACGAATATCGCTCCCGGCGAGGATGGAACCTACGGCGGCGGAAGGTTTCTCAGTCTCGCCGCGCCGGACCCGACTGGTCGGGTCGAGATCGACTTCAATCGCGCCGTGAATCCCCCTTGTTCCTTCACGCCCTACGCGACCTGTCCGACCCCGCCCGCTGCCAATCGACTCCCGATGCCGGTGCGGGCGGGCGAACGACGCACGCACTGAATCAGACCATTTCCGGAACCGTCCCATGCCGATCCACCGCTTCGCCTTCGTACTCCTCGCCGCGCTCGCCGGCTGTTCAACCACGCCCCAAGGTCCCGGGGCCGGCACCTCGAAACTCAATCACGTCGTCCTGATCTCCCTCGAGAACGCCTCGGACGCCGAGGCGTGCGCTGCGGACTGCCGAGCCATGCTCGGAACCATCGAGAGCGTGGAAACGCTCTGGGTCGGCACCCCGGTCGATACCGGCCGTGAAATGGTCGATGACGACTACGAAGTGGGTATCTGCGTGGGATTCGAGAGCCTGGAAGACCTTCAGAGCTACCTCGCCGCTCCCAGCCATGTCCAATTGGTGGAATCGTGGGGGCCCCGTGCCGTCCGATTCCGGATCTTCGATGTCGGGCAGCCCGGCCTCGACCGATAGAACCTAAGTCCGGTCTGGAGAGCAGACCGTAGAATCAGCGTCGAAGGAACACCATGGCCATCCAGACTTCAGTCAAGCGAAGCTTCATTTATTGGAACCTGCTCTACCTCGTGCTTTGTGGTGGGCTGGGTGCCTGGGGTGCCTACGACTATTGGGTGACCATTCCAGCCCAACAGAAGGCCGTGGCGGAATATGGCGTTCTGGTCGAGGAACTGGCCGGGCTCGAAATTCGAGGAAAGCTCTGGCAGCTCGCCGGGAAGCAGAAGGAAGGGGTCGCCACCCCGGAAGAGGTTCAGGAACTGCAGGAATTGGAAAAGACCCTTCAGGAGGCGGGAACCACCAAGCCACCACCACCACTGAACGAATCCGAGCGAGCCCGCTACACCGAGATCAAGGACATTCTCAAGGTCGACTTCGACAACACCCCGCCCGAGCCGCCGGCAAGCTACGACGGCTGGGTCAATCTCTGGGTCTACTTCGTGGGCTGCGGCATTCTTGGAACCCCCTGGTTCGTCTGGAAATTGGTCTCCCGACGGGGCCAGATCTGGACCCTCGAGGATGACGGCAGCCTCCAGACTCCGAACGGCACTTTCGCCGCCGAACAGATCCTGGACATCGACATGTCGATCTGGATGAAGAAGTCACTTGCGAAGGTGATGGTCGATGGCCAGACCGATCCGATCGTTCTAGACGACTACGAGTATCAGAACGCCTATCTCATCGTGGGGGCGCTGGCCAATCAATTCCACCCCGACGAATGGACCGCGGAAGCCAAGCCCGCCAAGGACGTCAAGGCCGCCGGCGACCCGGCAGAGGCCGAGCCCGAAGAGGACTCCGGCTCCACTGAGAATGCGGATCAGCCGGCATCGACCCCGGAAAGCGACGTCAACGCCTCCGAGGACTGAGTCCCGCTCTGAGGACCACGAAGAGCGTTTTTCGAGCTTCGTACCGAACCTGCAGCCAGGATGAGCCGCCCCGCCGAATGACCGGCGGGGCGGCTGTATCATGGGGGGTCCTCCACACTCTTTCCGGAGCTCCGTTGACATGCGTGCCACCACCGAGCCGACCACGGCCCTTGAGAAGACCGACCGCTGCTCCGACCTTCCCCATCGTCCCCGGGTGCTCCTGGGCAAGATGGGCCTGGACGGCCACGATCGCGGCGTGAAGTTGATTGCTCGCCTCCTGCGAGACAGTGGCATTCACGTCATCTACTCGGGACTCTGGCAGACCCCTCGGAGCCTCGCCATCGGTGCCCGGGACGAGGACGTCGACTGCATCGCCTGTTCGATGATGAGCAATTCACATCTGGTGCTGGTACCCAAGCTTCTGGACGAACTCCGTTCGCTCGGCCGCCCGGACATCACGATCAACGTCGGCGGCATCATTCCCCACGAAGACGTGAAGACCCTGTTGGAATCGGGCGTGAAGGAGATCTTCCACACCGGGACCAGCATGGATCAGATCGTGGAGAGTGTTCGTCGCTCGGTGACTCCCTACACCCCCCCGTCGTTCTCGGATTCCAATGCCGATCTCGCACGTCTCCTGAGCCTCGCCCACGCCGGTACGCAAACCGAGAATGCTCCAAGGGCCCGCCCCAAGCGGGTCATCGGCCTCACCGGCGCTCCCGGTGCCGGCAAGAGCACCCTGGTGGCGGCGATGGCGAACGAAGCCGTTCGTCGTGGCGAAAAGGTGGCCGTGGTCGCGTTCGATCCGATGAGCCCCATCACCAGCGGCGCGCTCCTGGGAGATCGTCTCCGGGTCGACTTCAACGCGGTCGATGACAAGGTCTTCTACCGAAGCCTCGCGATCGTGGGCGAGGACTACGCCTCTCTTCCGGACATCATCGAACTCGTCGGCGGCGCCGGCTGGGACACACTCCTGATCGAGACGGTCGGCGCCGGCCAGAACGACGTCGCGATTCGGGAACACGTCGACCTCACGGCGGTGGTCGTGGTCCCCGGCATGGGCGATTCGGTCCAGATGGACAAGGCCGGGATCCTCGAGATCGCCGATCTCTTCGTGGTCAACAAGGCCGATCACGCCGGCGAGCACCAGCTCGTTCGCGAACTCATGGACATCGCCGAGGGTCGCCCGATCCACGAGACCGTCGCCACCGAAGGCAAGGGCGTGGTCGAACTGCTCGAACGACTGCTCGGATGAATCCGATCTGGATCAAGAAACCCAAGACATGCGCGTTCCACTGACGATCGCAGGCCTCCCGGAACTCCAGTCGTTCACGCCAGCCGAGCGTGCGAGGCTGCTGGACGCCGCCAAGGCTCCGGGCCCGATCCGACTCTGGACCTTCAATCTGAGTCGCGGGGTCTTTCTCGCGGCGGTGGTGTTTCTTTTTCTTCACCTCAACGACTTCAGCCAGCAACTGGTCGGCGCTCCCGGCGTCATCGCCCTGCTCGGCGCGACCTTCGTCTTCGGATGCCTTCTTCATTTCTGGACCATGACCCGCATCCGGGGCCAACTCCGCATGGCGATAGAAGCCGCGAATCAAGGCCGATTGGTTCCAATCTGCCTGCAGTGCGGCCACGACTGCAGTTCCGTGGAATCGGAACGCTGCCCTGAATGCGGCGGAAATCGACGGGTTCATCTCAGGTCCGAAACCACCTGACCCATCCCTGTCCTTTCGACCCTCCGCGACGAGACCCGAACCCATGTCGAACACGATCATTCGCCGGGCCGACCTTGATGACCCCGGCGACCTCCGGGCCCTCGTCGAACAGACCGTCGCCTTCGCCGCGGAAGGCGGACGTGAACTCGACGGTTCGACCCGCCACGCGCTGGGTTCCCAACTTCGACGCCGAGCCGCGTTCGTCCTACTGGCCGCGGAACCCGACGGGCGGATCGTCGGTCATCTCATGGCCCAGCGAACCCTCTCGAGCTTCGGGGGACGTGAATCCTGCAACATCCATGACCTCTACCTGCGGGACGAGGTCCGGGGTCGAGGACTCGGTCGCCGCCTCATGAATTCCTGCGCCGAGCACGCCGTGGCCCTCGGCTGCGGGCGACTGACCCTCGAAGTCGCGGTCGAAAACCTAGCCGCCCGCGGGCTCTACCGATCTCTGGGCTTCAACGTCCCAGAAGAGACCGGCCCCGCCGGAGCGACCCTGTTCGTGGATCGTCAGATCGACTGAGGGACGCTTGCCGAGGTTTCGAATCAAGAAGAAGACCGGTTGAAGTCCCATCCCCTTCCGATCGAAGAGCGGAGGCTCGTCGGCCGAGACCTGCCTCAGGCCAACCGCTGCTTCGAGGCGTCGATATCTCGACGGACCAGCTCGTACGACGCACCGACGATCGAGATGTACAGCGGCATACCGAGAAAGAAAAAGCCGACGCAGAACAGGAACACGGATAGGAAGGCCAGAATCCCACCGAGAATCACCGCAGCCATCGGACGGCCTCGTCGATGGCATGCCATTCTCCAGGCAACCCCCATCACGTTGAATCCGCCCCGGACGGATTCCCTTGGATCGACGAGGAGGATGTAGCTGAACGTGATCGCAACGACCACTCGGAGCCACAGAAGGAGTGCCAGCACGCCTACCCCGATCACGAGAATGATCACCACCAGGCCCACCAGCTTGATCGCGATATTGCCGGAGTCCATGGCCGCCACCGCCGCGGCTCCGAGCAGACCGCTCACCAGACCGAGTCCCACCACAACCGCGAACAGACCCAGAACCCAGAGAATCTGAGTTCCCAGCAGACCCAGAAATCGATGAAACCCGGCGAAGACATCACCAATCCGCTGCTCGCCCCGGATCACCGCGACCACCGACCAGAACAACCCCGCGGCGACCAATGGACCAAGCAGATAATTCATGATTTCGGAAAACGACGTGCATGCGGTCGCGATCGCCAGAAGTTCCTGATTTCCGGTGAACTCCGCCCTCGCTTGCAGCTGTGCTGCCAAGAGGGAAAGAACGATGATCGGCAACGAAAGCCCGGCGGCAATCACCAGGCACAACAACAGGTGACCGTATCCACGCTTGAAGGTGGCCCAGCCGAGGGAAAAAGCATCGCCGACGCGAAAATCACCTTGCGGAAGTGGAAGTCCCCCGTGATTGGATTCCGCGGACGTGACGGAAGCCTCCGGCCAGGTCCGCGGCGCATCCGGAGCCGAAAATGCCTCTTCTGTCGGGGGCGACACCGGAGGCGACACCAACGGAGCCCCCGAAATGATCGTCGCCAATTCGGTATCGCTCGATGCGGGAGACCAGTCGTCCCGTCCGACTCGTGCGACCAGAGACTCTCTGGTCACCAGGCCCCGAGTGATGAGCACGGTAATTTGAGATCGATCGTAGGGACCGCGAACGGATTCCGGAGTCGTCTTTTGATCGAGGACGTACCAGGAGGGATCCATGTCAAACTCCCCAAAAGGGCTACTGGCACCAGTACCCAGATCTTGGATTGCCGGTGTTCGTTGTTCGAACCGAAGGTCTACCGAGAGACCCTACGGCGACTGACGCCAAACCGCCAATCTTCGCTCGGGGACCGCCGACCTTGAACGAATTTACCCCGCCTTTTTCCGCCACCCTCCACGTTCGGTCCAGTCTCGCTCCATCTCAGCCGGCCTGATACCCAAAGAGCGTTTGGACGACGGGGGCATCATCAGACGAACACGAAGATCACGTAACCCGCGAAGAGGGCGAAGAGGGAGAGGTGCCGTACGCCTTTCATCATGTTCACCTCGCCCCGCGCCAGATTCACCCGCAGTAGGAGCAGCGTGATCACCAGCAGAACGAGTTCCGGGGCGTCGAGCCCGAGCGTGAGCATCTGACCCGCCATGAACGAGATCACCAGCACCACCGGGATGGTGAGTCCGATGGTGGCCAGAGCCGAGCCGAGGCAGATGTCGACCGCTCGCTGGAGGTTGTCGTGACGGGCGGCGGCGATCGCCGCGAGCACTTCGGATGCGAGAATCAGGACCGCCACCACCAGGCCGGCGATCGCATCGGGAAGACCGAGGGCGGCCGTCCTCGATCGAGCATCAAAAACGCCCGGATCCCGAGTTTGCACTCGGAATCCGGGCCGATCATCTTTCGAGGCGACGTCTGTTCAGCGGTTACGACGACGGCGAGCCATGCCGAAGCCGGCGAAGGCCAGCAACCCGAACGGGCCGGGGACGGGGGCGGCCACGTTGGCGGCGAGGGTGCCGTTCACGCTGTCCCAGGTGAAGGTGTCGAAGTCATTGATCGCGTATCCCCATCGCTCTCCCGACCCCGGCTGAAACGGCCCCGCACCGCCGCCGCTGACCGGCCACTCGACGCCGTCTCGGACCGTCAGGATTCCACCGGACATCGTGCCGAACAGGATCGTGCTGTAGATGGTCGATGCATCGCCCGGGGTGGAGACGTAGTTGAGCGACCAGTCGACGGTGCCACTCATGGTCAACTGGTTGCCCAGGTAGAACGTATCGCCGCTGAAATCCAGAATGTAGTTTTCCGGGTCGATGTAGGTGCCGTCGTAGCTGGCGGGGCCGCCCAAGGTGAATTGGGAGTCGATGGTGCCGTTCAGGTCGGAATCTTTGTAGGCCACCTCCAGATCGTAGTTGATCGTGAACTGATCGACGAGCTGATACTGGTTGTTACCGAGGTCGTTGGTGGTCGTGTTGAAGATCGTGCCCGCGGAGGCGGTCGATCCGATGACGAGCGCGAAAGCGGTCGTCGTACTCATCGTTCTGGTCTTCATTTCATGTCTCCTCTTCTGGGTAAGGGTTCTACACCGCCTCGCCGGGAACCGAGGTGGCAGCGGGTGTAATCATCCTCCCAATTCTGCGAGAAACAACCAGCATCTCGGCGTAGTTTCATAAAAAAAATACTCGCCAGTGTGATCCACGCCAGAAGGTTGATCACCAGAATCGCAATGGGCGATTTATGTTATCGGTCGTAAATGCGGCCTTGCCTGGCTTGGTCGGCTTGCCGCGTCAGCGAGCGGGCTGGTTGGGCATTCTCGTCGCCCAGAGGTCAGGCCGACCCAGATGGAGCGTGACGTGATGAAACCACCCACGATCGTGAAGACGATCCTCGGTCGGGGGCCATCAGTCCGCGAGCCGCCAGGCCTGGACGAGCAGCCAGACGCCGGAGGCGACCGCTGCGGCGGTCACGAACCACCCGTAGATCCAGCTGGGGGGGGGTCGCCCGGAACGACGGTCAGACCGAAGATCCCGCTTCCCACGAAGTCGATGCCTGCGCCGATCACGCCCGAGCCCCGGGCCACGGCCGGCTCGCCCTCGAGGTGATGCGGGGAACGCCCCGGCGAGGGCCCTCTACCGAAGCCTCGGCTTCGACGTGCCCGAAGAGGTCGGCCCCACGGATTCCACGTACTTCGTCAAGTGCCCGCTCGACTGAGCCCGCGTACCGATCAGATGAACACGAAGATCACGTAACCCGCGAAGAGGGCCAGGTGCAGTACGCCCTTCATGATGTTCGCCTCGCCCCGTGTGAGATTGACGACCATCAGGAGCAGGGTGATCACCAGGAGCACGAGCTCCGATGGATCGAGCCCGAGCGTGATCTTCTGCCCCACGACGAAGGAGATGATGAGGACCACGGGAATGGTCAGCCCGATCGTGGCCAGGGCGGATCCCAGGCAGATGTTGACGGCTCGCTGCAGGTTGTCGTTTCTGGCCGCGACGATCGCGGCAAGACCTTCGGGAGCGAGGATCAGGATCGCGACCACCAGACCGACCGCGGCCTCGGGAAGTCCCAGCGACGGCAGGCCGACGTCCAGCACCACGGAAAGCGACTTCGCCAGCAGGACCAGGGGCAGCAACGTGAGGATCAGAAGCACCACGTGGTAGGTCACGCTGAACGGCGAATCCGCATGGCCATGATCCTCGTGCGTTCCATCCGCCTTCTCGTATTCGAAGAAGCCGCGGTGCTCCACGGTCTGGATGCGAAGGAAGACCGCGTACACCGCGATGAAGACCATGACCAGGAACGCTTCGAAGAGGATCAGTTTGCCCTCGGGAACGTAACCGGAGAGGACGAGACCGAGGCCGCTGAGAACGATGATCCCCGCGATGTAGGCCTCGCTGCTCTTGAGGTTGAAGGTCTGCAGCCGATGCCGGAACGCGCCCACGATGACCGCGATTCCGAGCAGGCCGTTGAGTACGATCATCAACACCCCCATCATGGTGTCGCGAGCCATCTCCGGGTTCTCGTCCTTGGTGACCATGATCGTCGCGATCATGAGCACCTCCAAGCCGATCACCGACAACGTCAGGATGAGCGTGCCATAGGGCTCGCCGAGCTTCACCGCCAGGCTCTCGGCGTGATGGACGACCGCGAAGGCGGCCAGCAGGATGACGATGAAGAGCCATCCGAAAAGCGGCCAGACCGCACCTGAAGCGATCGGGTCGGCAAACCAACCCGCCCCAATGGTCAGGGTGACCAACAGCGAGCCGTAGGAGAGGACCAACGGCCACTCGCGGAGGATCTCCCGTCGACGGCGGCGGGCAAGGTCGGACTCGGGGGCGTCGCTCACGATGCGGATCCGGAATCGGCGAGGCGGAACCTCCGGCCGCGAGCACGGCCGGCGATCACACCGGGGTCCCGGGCATTGTGTCATCGATCGGTGCCGCGTGCGGGGGGCCAGAGACGACCTCGGCGGCAGGCCCCCACGCCCTAGGCATGATCCCGATGTCCGAGCCGGCCCCTTTCCTGGCCGGCTTCTCGCCAATTCATCCCTGGTTCGAAGAAAAAATCACCGAGTCACCACAGTCTCCTGCCAAAATGCGTATGCCCCTCAGAGAAAGAAGCTTCATATCGCGGCCGATCGAGCCGGACCCCCGAGCCAGACCCTCGAACCAGACCCTCGGGGACTCGAACCCCTCGCCGATCCGCCAAGCTTCGAACCCATCGAGATCGACATGAACGACATCACCAAGATCTTCTCGACCCTCATCGCCCTGATCGGTGCGAGCGGGTCGCTGCACGCCGACATCATCACCGTCTGTCCCGACGGGACCTGCGACTTCACCTCGGTCGACGCGGCCATCACCGCCGCCGCCGACGGCGACCGGATCGAAATCGGATCCGGGGTCTATGACCTCTCGCAGTCCCACGATCTCGAGGAACGACGCATCGAGATCGTCGGGGTCGCCGAAACGGACGAACCGGCCCCTCGCCTCGAGCTGACCAACAACGTGCAATGGGACCTCGGAGATTTTCAGTATCGGATCGAGTCGGTCGAGTTCGTGGGTGAGGCCGAAGGCGTCCCGACTCACCGACTCTCACTCGGCCGCAGCACGCTCGAGACGGACCTGCGTCTCCAGGGCTGTCGTTTTCAGGGCCTGAAGGACCAGTTGATTCGGGTATTCACGGTCGACATCGATGATTGCGTCTTCGACAACTGCTT
>NYSW01000053.1 GCA_002683195.1 Phycisphaerae bacterium | reverse complement strand
GGCGAAGTCTTCGGACTGAAGTCCATTCGGGAGTTCCAGCATGCCGTTGCCCATCGCCGGTGAAGTCGAAGTCGTGGTCGAAGCGGCGAGTCCGCTCTCCATTCATGGGGATCTGTACGTCGATCTCGCCGTCCGGGTGCCCGGAGACGCCGCCGCGACGATGGCTCGCGTGCCGAACCACACCTTCGCACCGGGCGAAGATGGCGTTCGACGTCTTCCTTCCCCGGGAGATCGGCTGATCCTTCGAGTGCTGCTCGGCCAGGTCGATGGCGTTCGGCGACCGGACGAGGACTGACCATCCGCGTCGGGGCTCCGCCGGGTCAGGCGCCGCCGAGCGTCGCCTCCACCCGTT
The DNA here is from genome assembly GCA_002683195.1 of Phycisphaerae bacterium. The sequence continues at coordinate 7,448 of NYSW01000053.1, read as the reverse complement.
CCTCGATCGCTTCGTCCCAGGACAGATCCGGCCCTGCGACGTTCTCGAGAATCTGTTCCGGTCGGCTGGCTCCGATGATGCAGCTCGAGACCTCTTCTCGTCGCAGGCACCATCGCAGCGCGAGGTTCGAGAGCGGGACGCTCAGGTCGGCCGCGATCTCACCGAGCCGTCGCACGCGTTCGAGATTGGCATCGTTGAAACGGCGACGGATGAACTGCCCCTTGGTCTGGTGGGCCGCTCTCGCGTCTTCCGGTGTGCCGTTGGAATATTTTCCGGTCAGAAGACCCTCTGCGAGCGGACTGAAGCACACGTTCCCGAGGCCGCCGCGTCGGGTGGCGGGGAACACTTCGTTCTCCCAGTGCCGGTCGATCATGTTGTAGATGGGCTGGTTGGAAATGGGCCGGTACCAGCCCGCCTCCTCGCAGATCGAGACCGCCTCGTCGATCTGGGCGGCATTCCACTCGCTCACGCCCCAGTGGAGTGTCTTTCCCTGCTCCACCAGATCGTTCATGGCGCGACAGGTCTCTTCGAGCGGAGTTTCGGGATCGAAGCGATGGCACTGGTACAGATCGAGGTGGTCGGTGCGGAGCTTCTTCAGGCTTTTCTCGATCTCCAGAAAGAGATGCTTGCGGGAGAGGCCGCGATCATTGACTCCGGGAAACGGCCAGTCTTCTTCGTAGGGCCAGAAAGCCTTGGTGGCGAGAACGTAGGTCTCCCTCCGGAAAGGGGAGAGGGCCTCACCCACCACGGATTCGGTGGAACCGAGGCCGTACTGGTTCGCGGTATCGAAGAAGTTGATCCCGTTTTCGTACGCGGTCCGGTGCAGGAGCGAGGCGTGCTCGGCGTCACCTTCGTCGAGCGTCAGCCAGGAGCCGAGTCCGATTTCGCTCACCTGAAGCCCACTGCGTCCGAGTCGTCGATATTTCATGCCTGCATTCTTCCGAGTGACGGGTGCCGTCTTCGCCGCGTCGATGAGATTCGGCGGGCGTCGGAATTCTACGGGAACGTCGGTCTCGGCTACGCTCGTCATCGTCATGGATGCCGATCTCCTACTCAAGGTCTACGCCCTCGGCGCGTTCCCCATGTGGGATGAGGGCGCAGACGAGGTTCATCTGTTCCGTCCCGAGCCTCGGGCGGTGATCGAATTCGATGGTCTTCACGTTTCCAGAAGCCTGGAACGCGCGATTCGTCGTCGACCTTTTCGACTGACCTCGGATCAGGCCTTCGATCAAGTACTCGACGAGTGCCATCGCGAACGGGATGACGGATGCTGGTGCTCCCCGCAGATGGCCCTGGCGTATTCCGAACTTCATGACCGGGGCTATGCCCACAGTGTCGAGGCCTGGCTCGGAGATGATCTGGTCGGTGGTCTCTATGGGGTGCACATCGGAGCGGCGTTCATGGCGGAATCGATGTTCAGTCGCCCGGACCGGGGGGGGACGGATGCGAGCAGCATCGCATTGGTCGAGACCATCCGCGGGCTTGCTTCGGCGGATTTCCAGATCTTCGACGTGCAGTTCGAAAATCCACACATCTCGAAGTTCGGGGTGGTCGAGATCGCCGACGAGGAGTACCTCCGGCGATTCGAGCAGGCCGCGGTCAGCCCTCGGGACTGGCCGACGGTGGCCTTCAGTTCGGAACGGGCATGATCGCCCTCGTGGATCACGGGCCGTTCGGATCCACCACCCACCAGGTGTTTCCTTCCGGGTCCCGGAACGAGCCGAAGTCGAAGCCTTGATCCGGTTCGCGATGAGGCCCGTCGACCGAACCGCCATGGATGTGGACCTCGCGAAGAAGTCGTGAGACGTCGTCGGTCTCGATCTGGGGAATCACCGTCCCGTCGATCGCGGCGGCCTCCGGGGGTGCGGAGCCGATTCCGATCCGTACGCCACCGGTCGACTCCAGAGTCGCATACGGCAGCTCGTCGATTCGAGCCTTGATCTTGAAGCCCAGCGCCTTCTCGTACCAGACGAGCAGGGCCGCGAAGTTTCTCGCCAGCAGCACGGTCTCGCGCGGACGGATGATGAGTGGCGGCACGTCGTTCAAGGGTCGATTCCATCGGGGTTCGACGATCAGCCGTCCGCCGACGATGGCGGGGCCTCGATCTCGATCGTCTCAGGTCGTCGGGTGGGATCGTGGCCCTCGCCCTGATCCGCGACCGGGCCACCCCAGCCAGCAGAGGGCGGCGAGAAGCACGATCTGGATCGACCATCGGATCAGGTGTTCGTTGGTCGAGAGCCGAGTGCCGTTGAAGGGGAGATCGTTCAACCACATGTTGAGATTGGCCAGGGACATCGCGAGGACCAGCAGGGTCAGAAGGCGAGCCGACCATGATCGCGTGGGGGGAAGGGCGAGACCGATGCCCAGCACGATCTCCAGTCCACCGCTGGCGAAATTCCAGAATCGCGGCCAGCCGAGGTAGGTCGGCACGATCGCTTCGAAGGGTTCGGGATTCTGGAAGTGAAGCAGACCGATCCGGACGAAAGCCAGGCCGAGTCCGATCCCCAGCAGCAGTCGGAGAATTCGAAGCGTGAGGTTCATCGATTGATCCGGGGGCCGCTCAGTTGACGGTGCCGAGGCGTGCGACTTCGGCGAAGACCGCGGCGTAGAGACCCGCACAACCGGTGGCCACGAAGAGATGCCAGATGAAGTGATAGCCGCGGCGGTGATCCTGGAGATAGAAGACCACCCCGACCGTGAACGCCGTGCCGGCGGCGAGCAATGCGATGAGCGAAACCCCACCCAGGTTCTGGAACATGGGGACCACGGCGATGATGCAGATCCAGCCCATCACGAGGTACATCGACGTGGAGAGAATCTCGAACCGTCCGGTGAACCGGAGTTTCAGCAGCACGCCGGCGGCGGCCATCGACCAGACGGTGATCAGGATGCCGGTTCCCCAGGGGCCCCGCAGTCCGGTCAGGCAGATGGGGGTGTAGCTTCCGGCGATCAGCAGATAGATCGAAGCGTGATCGAGGACTCGCAGTCGACGCCGCCACGAGGGTGATCGGCTGGCGTGATAGAAGGCCGAAGTCCCGAGGGTCAGGATCATCGTCGACCCGAATATCAGGCACCCGACCAGAACCCAGGTGTCACCGTCGCCCGAGGCCTGAAGCATCAGGATCGGCAACGTGACGAGGGCGGCGAGACATCCCACGCCATGACTGACGGCATTCCAGTGTTCTTCACGTTCGCGCGGTTCGGTCGGCATCTCGCAGAGACTACCGGGCTCATTCACCGCCGGTCGTCGGATAGTCGAACTTCAATGGGTGACGAAGCTGGTGGTGCGCGGGATCGTCGATCGCGGCCTTGATCTCCTCGCTCAGCAACGACTCGAGTTCTTCGACCGTCTCCGGGAAACCGATCCCTCGCCAACCGGGTTCCATGCCGGCTCGAAGCACCACGACCTGCTGGTAGAACTCGACCGCGTCACAGTTCGGATCGCGGCAGTCGCCGGGGAATTCCGCGGGTCGACCCGGACAGTCGTTCTCCGGATGTTGCCAGAAGACGCATCGGGCCCGAACCGTCTCGCGGGCGATCACCGAGGTCCAATCGTCGACGCCGAAGATCTCCGGGTGCAGGCGGCTGAGACCGAACTGGGTGATGAAGTGGTGGATCTCCTCGACCATGACCGCTCGCCCGCGAGCATCCGGACCCCCGGAAACCGGATCCAGCCACCACGAGGGGATCACGATGTCGTAGCCGAGCACTCGTTCAAGCTTCGGGAGCTGCTCGCGTTCCCAGTCCTCCTCGTCGACCGGCATCGCCAGCCACGCGGTCGAGTGGTCGGCGAGGAGATCCACGAGGGCGGGATCGTCGGGGCGGCCGTCCTGATCCTGGTCAAGCATCTCGGCGAGCACGGCCACCGCCTGCCGTACGTAGGGCAGGGGCATTCGGTCGTCCGCGGCCAGGAGGACCCCGAAGGGCATCGCGACGCGAGTCATCCCCGCGGAGGCGAGCGAGTCTCGTTGACGCTGGTCCAGGTCGAGCTCGGGATCACGGCAGTCGTGGATCTCGATCGCCGCAGGGTTTGAAGGCGTCGCGGCGATCTCGGCCTCCGTCCGTTCGGTGGCCCTCGCTTCGGCGATGTCCCGGGTGTAGCTCTCCGAGATCCGCCCGAGCTCGAAGGCGAGGGGAAGGCCCACGATCGACATCGCAAGGCCGATCACCGCGATCGTCACCCTGCGCGGGGCGGGAATCCCCGAGGTGAGGCGGACCAGGGTGAAGAGTCCGACGACGAGCAGGAGGGGGACGAGGATGGTCACGGCGTGGACTGCTCCGGTGGGTGTCGAAGGTCGTCCTCGGTCCCCGGAATCCGGTCGGGACCGTCGCTGCTCACCACGGGATCCCGGGCACCGCCCGGACCGGGTTCGATCCGGTACGCATTTCCCCACGAGTCCTCGTGGTGCGGCAGTTCCGGATGGCTCGCTCGGTTGATGCGGCCGGGCAGGGGCGTGGATCCGCCCGGCTGGGACTCCGACGTCTGCAGCCAGGCTTTGTGGATCATGGACAATTGGTTGGCCTCCTTCACCTGCTTCGCAATCTCCCGTGCTCTCGCAGTCGCGGGCAGCAGAAGACCGATCAGCAGCGGAATGACCAAGAGGAATTCGAGGATGCCGATCGCGCCGAGGACGACACCGGCTTTGGCCTTCGAGGAGCGGCCTCGTTGGGTGGCGATGATCGAGATGATCAGGCCGGGGATGGAGAACAGCCAGAGGCCGCACGTCGCCACGCCCAGGATCGAGAGCAGCAGCCCGGTCAGGCCGAGACCGTTCGCGGGAGCGTCGTCGGAAGTCGCGACCGACGGCGNGGACGAACTNGGAGCGGACGTCGAAGTNGGGGGGGTGTCGGCCATCGTTTCGTCCCAGTTGGTTGGAGCAAAGGGCAGGCGTATCCAGGCGTATCCAGGCGGATCAAGGACTGACCGCCGAAGCATACTCCGGGTGTCGATGACGGCACCGGNTGGATCCTCGCCGCTGGAGCGGAGTTTCCTNTCGCACTTCACAAGAAGAATGCCATGGTTCGTGGATACCGCCCTGCATNAAATNCCTTCTNTCCGGAACCGGGTTCATCGCCTNNCGAATCGANCTCCCCCGACNCCACGTACTGGATGTGGTTCCGGGAAGCATGAAAAGGCCTGCTGGGCGAGATGNCGGGCAAAGTCAAAAGGACNCAAAGTCATGATCAAANTGCNTTCGCNGATCTTGCTGGTGATTGGTGCGATCTTCTCTTCGACGACGGGAGCCTTCGCGGGCATCGATTCCCAGACCCTCGACGGATCCCTGATCCAAGGAGAGTTGTTCAACAATTCGCCGAGCGGGCAGCTCTTGGATTCGTTCTCCGCCATCGTCGATTCGGATCCCTTTTCCAATCCGGAGCATGTCCGGACCGTCGACGGCCAGCCCTTCGACGGATACTTCATCGATTTCTACGATTCGACCGCGAAGTGCTTCTATGCCTTTGCGGAATGGGAGGGGATCTTCTATCCGTATCCCGGTGTGACTTGGGTCTTCACGGATATCGATGACTCAATGGCTGATTTCACGGCCGTCTCGTTGGGGTCGCAATTCGGTGAGGAAGTCGACTGGACCCGGTTGGACATGGGCGTTCTCAACGAAGATCAGTTCTACGTCGACTTCGCGGGGATCGCTCAGATCCCGATTCGAAATGGCGACTTCTTCGACCTCGAGATCACCTTCGCCCCCGCGCCCGCCAGCGTGGCGCTGTTCCTGGGTGCTGGATTCGCCGGTCGCCGTCGTCGAACCTGAAACACGTTCCGGATCGCTCGCCGGTTCAGGCATGACGTCACCGGCGCCCGGATCGTTCGAGATGTTTCCACGGATCCGACACCCCTCGGATCAGCCGCTCAGTCCTTGGTGTTCTTCCCCGCGAGCAGTCGCTCCATGAGCGACTTCTTCTTCTCGATGAGGTCGGGGCTGACCCGGTGGCCGACGACACCGACCTGGCCGCACCATTGATCCTTCGGCGTCGCGATGAGCGCGCCGTCGACATCGACTCCGAAGTCCCGCCGGACGTCCGCGAGCGGGCGCTCGAGGTGCGGTTCAAAATCGAAATCCATTTTGAGGTAGTTCACGGTGGCATCGCCTCCACGTTCGAACGCGCGGAGCACGATGTCAGGCTTGAACTGGTTCTTCCACAATCGCAGACCCTTGTCGAACTGCAGACCGACCTGGAACTGCGCGATGTATCCGATCAGCGCCTTGCCCATGTCCAGGTCCATCATCCCGCTGTCGAAGCCGATGACGCAGGTCTCGCCGAGCGGCGAGGTGGGGTAGCCCGCGATGACATGGTGCATGTCATGGGTGGTGAGCGAATTCGAGAAGAAGGCCCCCGGAGTGCCGGGAAGGGGGAAGTCGTTGTCGTCGTAGTACCGGATCAGTGTCTCGCCGAACGTGCCTTGTGGAAGCTTGCGAAAACCTTGGTACCGGGCGAGCTTCTTCTGGTCGCCGTCGACGTGGAGCATGCTTCCCGCGAACTTGAGGCCGCCCTGCCACAGTGGCGCTCCGACCTCGACCGAGAGCGGGCGATACAGGCAGATCGCCATGCCGGTGACCGCCTCATGGCTCAGCTGGTGAAGCCGCTTCGCGAAGGTCCGGTCGAGTCCGAGGGCTTCGCCGAGACGACCGACCGCATCGATTCTTTCCTGCTCGTGCGCCTCTTCCACGAAGGGGAAGATCCCGGCCATGTTCATCACTTCCATCGCCAGGTCGTGGTCGTCTCCGACGATCTCGCCGGCTCTGGAGATGGGGACGGCGGGGGCGTCGGGATCGAAGGTCGTCTGGAAGAGATGCTCCGCCATCGCGTGGAACGTCTCGATGTGGATCTCGTGGAGCGGGAACCGGCCATCGTCCGTGGCGACTTGCTTCAGCAGGGCGAGGATCGAGGCGGCTTGCTCATCACGAACTTGAAGAATTCGTTTCATGAATGACATCTCCGCACGCTTTAGATGCAGGCCATCGGCTGATCTGGGGGGTGCCTGGGGTTGAAGGAATGGTCCGCCATCGCAGACCTTTCCACGGATCGGACCGAATGGTACCGGCTTCGGGCCGCCTTTGGTCGTTCAGTCGCGAAGCTCCTCGACCAACGTCTCTCGATCGCGACGCCGAGGGCCTGGTCGGTCTCTGGCACCCTGCCGGCATCAGAACGCCGTCGATGAAGAGACCGCTGCAATCAAGGATTCCGTGGTTCTCCATGTCCGGATCCTCGAGTGGAGAACGATCATGCTGGTCCCGTCTCCGGCGTCGTCCCCGGGCGTGGTGGAATGATCGTGCGATTCACAACCCCCGCGAATGTCAGAGAGGTGGCGACCGGTCGGTCGTCCCGTTTTCAGGACTTCACGGGGATCGTTCAGATTCCGATTCGAAATGGCGACTTCTTCGACCTCGAGATCACCTTCGCCCCCGCGCCCGCCGGCGTGGCGCTGTTCC
>NYSW01000052.1 GCA_002683195.1 Phycisphaerae bacterium | reverse complement strand
CGAACCGTCGACATTCAGCTTGGGAAGCTGACGCTCTACCAACTGAGCTACACCCGCGGGGTGGCTGGCGGTGGGGCGTTCACCGCCGCGGCATCCGATGCTACACCGACGGTTCCATTCCGGCCACTCGGACCGGCTCCTGTGCACGCCGGGCCACGAGGCGGCGGGTTTGAGCCCTTTCGGAGCATCGCCGGCGAATTCTCCATCGGCGGCGGTACCCTTGCGAGTGGCGGTTCACGGACTCGGGGTGAACCGTCCGGAACCGGCGGAAAGGAATGCAGAATCGCGATCGTGCGGCACATTTCGAATCCCCGTGTCCGGCGGGGAGAGGTCTGTCCCGCCCGGATCGAGGCGGTTCTTCCAGGGCCCGCGCGACGCCGGGCGCTGGATGCCATCGGTCGCTGGGACGGATACCAGCCGACGCCTCTTCGGTCGCTGCCGACACTCGCCGAAGATCTCGGGCTCGCCGCCATCGAGTACAAGGATGAGTGTGGTCGCTTCGCGCCGGGCAGCTTCAAATCGCTCGGGGGAGCCTACGCGGTGCAGTCGGTGCTGGCCGACGCGATCGGAGAAGTCCGCGCCGCGGCGGTCACCCTCGAGGACGTGAGGCTTCGAACGCATCCGGGGCTTGCGGGTCGGATCACGGTGGCGACCGCGACCGATGGCAACCACGGCCGGTAGGTGGCGTGGGGGGCGGAACGATTCGGCTGCGAATCCGTGGTGTACATGCACGAACCGGTGAGCCCGGGGCGACAGTCCGCGGTCGAGAAATACGGAGCCCACGTGGTGCGGGTGCCGGGCAACTACGACGACTCGGTCCGGGCGGTCGCGGAGGCGGCTGAATCCGAAGGCTGGATCGTGGTCTCGGATACCGCGGGATCCGGTACCGAAACCGCACCTCGACTGGTGATGGCGGGGTACACCCTGATGTCGAGCGAAGCCATAGAGCAGTGGCCTCACGATTCGCCACCGACGCACGTCTTCCTGCAGGGAGGCGTGGGGGGGATGGCCGCCGCGGTGTGCGTCGATCTCTGGGGCCGCTTCGCCGCCGCTCGCCCGCGTTTCGTGACGGTCGAGCCCGAGCCGGCCGCTTGCCTGCTGGAAAGCGTCGCGGCCGGGCGACGGATCGACGTGGACATCCGGACCGAGAGCGTCATGGCGGGATTGTCCTGCGGTGAGGTTTCGACCCTGGCCTGGCCGGTGATCGAGGAGGGAGTGGACGACCTGCTCTCGATCGACGATCGACCCATCGGGCCTTTGATGGAACGCCTGGAACGGGAGTCCTCGATCGAGGCGGGTGAATCGGCGGTCGCCGGTCTGGCGGGAGTGGTCGACACGATGGAGGATCCCCGGCGGGCGGCGGGACTCGGACTCACCTCCCGCAGTCGGATCCTGGTCTTCGGGACCGAAGGCGCCACCGATCCGGTCATTCATCGACGCCTGATCGACGACGTCCGTTCCCACCGAACGCGATCCGGAGCCTCCCGGTGACCTTCACCATCGCGAGGTGAGGGACCGATGCCTTCGAGAAACGCCTCGTTTCCGAGTCGGGCCCCGCCTTCCAGCAGATCGGTGTTCAGACCGATGGTGAACAGCTGTTCAGGATGCGATCGAAGGTTTCACGCGGGGTGTCGGAGGTGCCACCGCCTCCAGATCGTTCGTCATCCGTCCAGCGCATCCAGTTCGAACACTGGAAGCAGATGAGATGGTCGGTCGTGACGCCGTCCTGCACGATGCGGATCGCGTGTCGCGGTCGGAAACAGTCGAGGGAGATGCCATCTTGATACTCGGCGATGCCGGCGTCGAAGGCGTTGAGAATCTCCTCCCTGGTCCCGCGGGCGGGGATCTCGCACGACGTGATCACCGAATACCCGTGCAAGAGCGTGGTACCGGGCGGCACGGGGTCGCCGGGATACCGGTCTCCGTCAAGGCGATAGAAGGTCATCATCCCCTCGGCCCGGGGGTCGGCCGTCGCCCCGGGTGCGGTTTTTTCACCCGTGCAGCTGAACGCAAGGCCGCTCGTGATGAAGAACATGATGGCGAAGAGGCTGTTCGTGAAGACGTGGCGGTCAAGGTCGGGCATTTCGGAAGACTCCGCGTGGTCGATCGAGGATGGGATTCCCGGCACGACGCGCGGTCCGGCGAATACCCGGGCCTCGGTCTTCCCGTTCGGAGCGTACCGGTGAATCAAGGGATTCAACAGCCGTCGCGGGCCCGGGTGAACGCATCCGCCGAGAAAAGAGGCCGTGAGAGGCGACGGGCCGTGCTGCTGCGTCCCGGTTCGTCCGGCACCGGCATGCCCGGCCGCGTGACGGGCGGATGGAACACACGCGACCAAATCGATTCGTTCTGCCGGGGTGGTCCGAAGGCGGATCGTGAACCTTGGATCAGCGGTCAAGGAGGTCTCGGTGCTCCGCGCGGCGAGTCCGGTGAGACCCCGGCATGAACCTCGATTGGAAGACGTCTGGAGCCACGGTTCTCGCGGGAGGTCCTCGCCGATCCGGAAGTCGAGTCGATCAACGAGCCCGCGCGCCCGGCGGACCTGTCGGCGGCCGGCGTGGTGGTTCGCTGCTCGAAGCACGGATGCGGACAGGACGAATCGATCCTTTCCCTAATCTGTGACGGCCGGACGGAGGGGCCCATGGTGCAGAGATCGTCGCGTTGATTCCCCGTGATTTCCGGCCATACCTGTGACGCGGACGGCAACCGTGACGTGATGGTGGGGGCCGTCCGGTCGGGTCTGGACCGATTGTGACTGAATTCGTGATCATGGCGGTGGCGGTCGGACTTTCGTGATTCGGGGTTGCTTCAACCGCCAGGCTCCGTCGTTCCGGGCCATAACCACCTCGGAAATCGTCGAGAGCTCCAAACGAAGGGCTATTCCACGATTAGCGCGGAACTGAGCTGGACTTATCGCGTATCCTTTTGATGTGGGCGGAGGGAACACCGGATGGTTCTGATCCGGTGCCGCCATGGATCCGGTCGACGGCTTTTTCAAGAGTCGACGGACGGAGACGTTGGGAAATGGGGGCCCGACCCCTGTTGGTTACGGCCAACATCTTCGGGCACAGGGAAATCGGACGCTCCGCTTCGGCGGGGCGTCCGACTTTTTTGGGGTGTCTGCTTTGTGGTTGAGTCGATGATCACCTCATGCCCGCAGTCTCCGAGCGTCAACCTCTGGCTTTCCATTCCGATCGTTCGGTGGCCCTGTGGGGCGTGCCCGCGCTTCTNTTGACCGCGTTGTCCCTCAACATGTCGGCGTTGAAGGTGCCGTTTCTGGACATCCGGGTGTTCCCGAGCGAGGCCGAGCATTACAGCATCCCGCACACGATCAGCCTGATGTGGAGTGAATCGCTTTATCTGATCGCGGTTCTGATCGCGGCGTTCTCGCTCGTCTTTCCATTCGTCAAGATCTCCCTGCTCACGATCACCTGGTACGCACCGCTTCGACACCGGACTCGGGGACGACTTCTCGTGGCCCTCGGCGGTCTGGGCAAGTGGTCCCTGCTGGATGTCTTCGTCGCTCTGGTCCTGATCGTCCTCGCGCATGATCAGGGGTCGCTCTTCGTGACCGGCGTGCGATCTGGCCTNGGTCTGTTTCTCGCCGCGATCCTCATCGCGATGATCTCGGGGGACCTGATGCACCGGTTGCACGATCGACTCGACATCAAAGAGGAGGTGGAAACGCCCCGGCCGCTTCGCCACTCCTGGTTGGTTCATCTGGTTCCGGTTCTGGCGATCGGGGCGTTCATCAGTTTCATGGCGGCCATCGCGTCGCCCTATCTCAAGATCACCGCTTGGTATCTGACCGATCGCCAGTACAGCATCATCGAGACCGTCGGCACGCTCTTCGACGATAGAAATTACATTTTCGGCTTCATCGTGATCGGATTTCTGATCGTCACACCGGCCCTGCGGATCGTCTGGATCTTTCTGGCCTGGAGCCANCGCAACCACCCGGCAAGGTTGCGAAAGCTCCTTGCGGGGCTGGATATTCTTCAGCGTTGGGCGATGTTGGACGTCTTCGGATTGGCGATCGGCCTGTTTCTCCTCGAGGGCTCGAACCTCGTCCCCATCGAATACCAGTCNGGCGTCTGGCTGATCGTGGTGGCGGTGGCCTTGAACATGGTGATGGCCCGATCGGCCCGGCTCCTGGTCAGTTGGGCGGCTCTCAGGCCCGATGTCGTCGCGGATGAGCCGGACAAGGCATAATCCACGGTTCGCCGCCGAATTTCTTCGGCCGCTGGAGTACCGATGGATCCGATTCAAGCCCTTCTCGACGAACTCATTGATTACGCCGGCCTCTTTCCGCCTGCTCGGCTGGAGATGACGCCCGCGGTCGATGCGTTCGCGATGCACCGAACCAGCGCCCTGGCCGGGGCCCTCGGACGGTTCGTGGTGCCGGTCTCCCGCCTCGAGGAATTCGAAGCGGCGGCGGCGGGTCATCTGCCGCTTGTCCCGGATGTGGAAGACGTGGATCAGGCACCGGAACTCTGGGGGGTGTCGGCGCTGGTCGCCGCGGCCGACGACCTCGATGCCGTCCAGGCCGATCTGGAAGCCATCGATGCGTTCAATGATCGGCACACGGCTCAAGGCGCGGGGGCGGCGATCGTCGACACCATCGAGCTTCGGGCCGGATCCGGCGATGCGATCGATGCGGTGCTCGACCTTCTGGACGATGAGCTGTATCCGTATTTCGAATTGGATCATCGGGTTGACGTTCGGGGAACGCTGGCCGCGATCGCCGGACTGGACGCCGGAGCCAAGGTCCGGACGGGAGGGCTGGCCGTGGATGATCATCCAACCATCGATCAGCTCGGGCAATTCATCGAAGCGTGTCGGATGGCGGGCGTGCCCTTCAAGGCGACGGCCGGTCTTCATCACCCGGTTCGAGCACATCAAGCCTCGGTCGGTACCACGCAATTCGGATTCCTGAATGTGTTCATCGGCGCCTCGCTGCTTCATGCCGGGGTGATCGATGGTGGCGGGCTCCGCAAGGTGCTCGGAGAAGAAGACCCCGCGGCCTTCGGCTGTCGGGAAGGTCACATCGACTGGCGAGATCGTTCGATTTCAATCGACGCCCTCGCCGAGGCGCGGAGCCGGTTCGCGCACTCCTACGGGTCGTGCAGTTTCAACGAGCCCACGGATGAACTGCGGGCGATGGGATGGCCGGTCACGGCCATGGAGGACAGGGCATGAGCGAGCGAACACGCAGCTGGGTCGACGGTGCGAATGATCCCGACGGCGACTTTCCGATCGAGAACCTTCCGTTCGGAGTCATCGAGAGGTCGGATGAGGATGAGCCGAGGATCGCGGTCGCGATCGGCGACGCGGTGCTCGACCTCCGGGCGTCGGTCGAGAACGACCTCCTCGGTGATTTGGACGGAGAGGTGATCCGGGCCCTTTCGGCGACCAGCCTGAATGCCTTTGCGGGACTCGGTCGCAAGGCCACGGGCGAAATACGCCATCGCCTGACCGAAGTCCTTTCGGGCGTAAACCCGGCTCTTCGAAACGCCGCGGGGCGGCAGAGGATGCTTCGGCCGGCTTCGGAAGTCTCGTTGCGGATGCCGTTCCAGATCGGTGACTACACGGACTTCTACGCCAGCGAACATCACGCCAGCAACGTGGGTGCGATGTTCCGCCCTGACGGTGATCCGTTGTTGCCGAACTGGAAACACCTTCCGGTCGGGTATCACGGTCGTGCAGGATCGGTGATCGAGAGCGGGCGCGACGTCCGCCGGCCGCACGGCCAGACGGTGGGACCCGATGGGCCGCCGCCGAGTTACGGTCCGATCCGTCTTCTGGACTACGAACTCGAAGTCGGATTCTTCATGGGCGCCGGCAGTGAACTGGGGCGTCCGATCGCGATCGAACACGCGCTGGATCATGTGTTCGGGTTGGTATTGGTCAATGACTGGTCGGCCCGCGACGTTCAGAAGTGGGAATACCAACCGCTCGGGCCGTTCAACGCCAAGAATTTCGCCACCACGATCTCTCCCTGGGTGGTGACGCTCGACGCCCTCGAGCCCTTCATGATTCCGGGACCGGAGCGCAAGCCCGAAGATCCGGCCAATCTGGACTACCTGCGATGGGGCGGTGACGTCGCGGTCGATCTCGAACTCGAGGTGCTGGTCCAATCCGCGACCATGCGGGATCGCGGGATGCCGGGGCATCGGGTCAGTCTTGGCAACTATCGGGACATGTACTGGACGATCTCCCAGATGATCGCGCATCACACCTCGACCGGTTGCAACATGCGGCCGGGCGACATGATGGCCTCGGGGACGGTGAGCGGGCCGACGGAAGACAGTCGGGGTTGCCTGCTGGAGCGGACGTGGCGGGGGCAGAACCCGATCTCCCTTCCCGATGGCACCGAACGTCGTTTTCTGCAGGACGGCGACGAAGTCATCATCCGCGGCTGGTGCCGACGAGATGATCTGCGGATCGGTTTCGGAGAATGCCGGGGAATCATCACGCCGGCGGACTGACGTCGGTCTGACCGTGGTCCCCGTCGTCAGGGGCCTTGCGGTCCCCGTTGTCAGGGGCCTGCGGTCCCCGTTGTCAGGGGCCTGCGGTCCCCGCTGTCAGGGGCCTGCGGTCGCAGTCGCCTGCAGCGGTGCATGGGGCATCGGGAGGACCTCGCCGACCCGGAATCCGAGCCGATCAAGATCACCGGCCGGAAGTTCGAGGGCGTACCTCGCTGGTCTGCGGCTGGGGTATCCCTTGAGGCGAGCCTGATAGGAAGCCGTGGATTCTCGCGGGCGTCGAGGTGGCTCTGCAGGCATCCGATGCATGGCGGTGATGCGGCCGAACCGGTCGATGAAGGCGACATCGATGTCCACCAGGCAGTTCTTCATCCAGTAGCGGCGGACTCGGTCGCCGGGATTGACGAAGAGCATGGCCGTCCCGGCAGGAAAAGTCTTCCGGCCGCCCATGCCCCGGCCTCGACTCTCGATCGTTGATGCGAGCTCGACGTCGAACCGTTCGCCCTTGAAGACGAGGCCGACTCGCAGGAGATCGGCCTTGGAACGACCCAGGGGGCGCAGCCGGTCGGAATCCGGTGCCGTGATCTGATCTGCGGTCGGCCGGCTCGAGGCGGGATCCTGATTGGGTTCGGGTTGGCCCGTGGATCGCTGGGGCGCCTTCGGATTCGCTTCCGGTTCTGTTGTCGGGGTTGGTGGTGGGGTGGCGGCTTCCTGGAGAGACGCGGTCTCGGTCGCACGGCGTTCTGGGGTCGGGGACGCGGGTTCACAGCCTGCGATGAGACCGAGGGTGAGGCTCAGATTCAAGGTCAGCGTCACCCGATTCGGCAGGCCCGGTCGACGCCGCGCCGCCGGCCGGTCTTCTGGCGATGGGCTCACGACCATGTGTTCGTGTTTCCGTCTTGATCGGTCTTGCCGGTGGTGGATCCTCGCCCCTTGCCCTTGCCCTTGCCGCCGCCCTTGGGATGGGCGGAGCCGTCGGGGGCGTGGGTGCCCGCGGTCTGTGGGAAGTGCTCGCCCTCCCAGCTGGCCGGGTAGTGCGGATCGTCCATGTCCAAGGCGGCCCGGGTCATGAACAAGGGTCGGAACGTGTCGCACATCACGGCCAGTTCATTGGTGAACGTCGATCCCAGTGATTTCTCGATCGTGCCGGGGTGCGGACCATGGGGGATGCCCTGCGGGTGAACCGAGATGGATTCGACGTCGATGCCCTTGCGAGCCTTGTAATTACCCTCGACGTAGTAGAGGACTTCGTCGGAATCAAGATTGGAATGGTTGTACGGCACCTGGATCGCTTCCGGATGCCAGTCGAGCATCCGGGGGCAGAAGGAACAGATGACGAAGTTGTGCCCCTCGAAGGTCTGGTGCACCGGCGGGGGTTGATGCAGCTTGCCGGTGATCGGGGCGAAGTCCTCGACGTTGAAGCAATAGGGGTAGTAGCAGCCGTCCCAGCCGACCACATCGAGGGGGTGGTACTGGTAGTCGTAGGCGTGGATGCAGTCTCGAGCCTTGATGCGGACCTCGAAGGAACCGGCTTCATCGAAGGTGAGCGGCAGCTCCGGAATCCTCAGGTCTCGTTCGCAATACGGCGAATGCTCTAGAAACTGACTGGTCTTCCTGGAGAGATAGCGCGGCGGGGGCAGGATGTGCGAGCCGTTGGCGGTCTCGAAGACCACGAACTTCGGATTCGGGTCGCCTTCCGCGGCCTCTTCGAAGATCATCTTGTAGATGGTGCCCTTGGGAATGACGATGTAGTCCTTGGGGCCGAACTTCAGGGTGCCGAACTGGGAGTGGACCACGCCCGTTCCGTAGTGCACGAAGATGCACTCGTCGCCCTGTCCGTTCTTGAAGTGATAGTCCATCGGTTCCGTCGGAACGCAGATCGCCATCTCGACGTCGGCGTTTCCCATGACCACCACTCGTCCGGTGATGGGATCACCCTTGGGAGGCATCTGGCTGGAGACCAGGTGCCGCATCCGCATGGTGTCGGTTTCCAGATACTCCGGCTTGGTGCCGTAGAGCGTCTTCCATCCCGTGACCTGGGTGGGGGGATGAATGTGATAGATGGTCGACGTGGGGCCCACGAACCCCTCGGTCCCGAAGACCTCTTCGGAGTAGAGGGCGCCGTCAGGTCGGCGAAACTGGGTGTGTCGCTTGGGGGGGAGCTGGCCGAGCTTCGTGTAGTAGGGCATCCCAGAGATCTCGCAGCGGATGAAGGGGCGTTCGAAATGGATGNNTCGGAACCGACATGGTACGCCGGAACAGGCTTTTTCGGCGGGATTCGCCGTTTCAATTGGATTGTCGGACCTTGGGTGACATCTTTCAGCCGATTTTCAATTCCAGACTCAGGATCCATCTTCATGCGACAGAACCGTTTTTTCGGCAGCCTGATCCTCTCCACCTGCGTGGCCGGGGCCGCGGATGCGGGCACCACCTATCAGTTGGAAGTCGTCAATCTGAATCAGACCTACACGTCGACCATGACGCTCTCTGGTAACGGATCGAGTCGAAACATATCGCAGGTGACGAGCCTGTTCGTCAATGGTGGCACCCAGACGGCGTATTCGGGCTTTTCGTCCGGGCAGTTCAGCTGGAATGCGGCCAATGACACGCTGGACATCCACTACACCGTGGCGAGCTCCAGTTTCTCACTGAGCCTGACCGGGGTGGTCTGGCCCGGAGCGGTCTCGGGTGGTTTCCCTTCCGGCGAAGTGTCCAGCTGGAACAATTTCGGATCTGGTGCGCCGAAATTGACCATTGCCGGCGGCTTCAGCTACCAGTGGAACTTCGGCAATCTTCAGTACATCGAGCCGACGGTGGGGAGCGAAGCGCCGGTCCCCGGAGTCGGAGGCGTGGCCGCCATCGCCGCCGCCGGGCTGGTGGGACGTCGTCGCCGTCGATGAATCGACGAGAACGGGGAACCGGAACAATGTTCCGGTGATTGGATTTCGATGTCGGAGGGTCGGTTGAGGTAGGCTCCGCGGAACCGCTCAGGAGCCGACCATGTCCACGCCCCAAGACCCTCTGATGCTGCTCGCCTTCCATCCCGCCTTGCAGGATGGTGAAGCGCCGATCGAATCCGTCCCCGTGGATGGCGAGCCGCCGGCGACTCTTCCCCCGGCGGAGCAGAACCTCGTTCTGCTCATCGCCCTCCCGATCATTCTTCTCGTCGTTGGTGCGATCACCTTTCTGGTGAAACGCCCGGCCCCGGGTGAGACCCCGACTGGTACCAATGGCGGTCTCGTGATGATGGGTGTCGGCTTCCTGCTTACCCTCGCCATGCTCGTCTTTCTGATGCTTGCCCAGTGAACGAACCTGAACAAACCAGCCCGGAATCCGACCCTCGCTCGGACGCCGACTCCAAGGACAGCCCCGACGTCGCGGCGACCCCCGCTGCGGGCGGGGGAGATCCCGTGGCCGAGGGTCCGGTCACGGAGCCCACCGTCATCTTCGAGAACGATGAGTTCATGGTTCTCAACAAGCCTTCCGGTTGGCACAGCGTTCGTGGAAAGGGTGACGCCCGAGGCGAACAGAGTGTCGAAGCCTGGCTTCGAAAGCACGACCCCGAGACCGAGCATCTGCCCGAGGCCGGACTCATCCATCGTCTCGATCGAGGAACCAGCGGCTGCCTCATGGTGGCCAAGACGCTCGAAGCCAGCGAGATTCTGCAGGAGGAACTTCGCGACGGTCGGATCGAGAAGCGATATCTCGCGGTCGTCAAAGGGCGGCTCCGGACGAAAGGTCAGTTCGTCCTGCACTTCGCGAGTCGATACCGAGGCTCGAAGAAGATGCGGGTGAGCGAGGAAGGTCACCATACGGTGCGCGGGCGATGCCGTTGGTGGCGACGAGACGATCTCTTTCCCGGTCGCGGTTACCAGGCGGTCGAAGTCGACCTGATGGGAGCCGGCCGTCGACATCAGGTCAGATCCGGCATGGCGTTCATCGGCTATCCCCTGGTGGGAGACCAACTCTACGGTGGCCCCGAGCACGGTCGGATCATGCTGCACGCCTGGGCGGTGATGATCGAGAAGCGTCGGATCGAAGCCCCGATTCCGTTCGGCTTCGGAGAGATGCCTGACGATTGAATCATCTGATGCCCGGGCTCGCCAAAAGACGAGTCCTCGTCATCGCGTTTCGTGGAAAAGGCTGAAGCACACCGGCTTCGGATGCCTCCGGACGAGTACCGCGGAGATCATTGCGATCCGGCGGCGCCTTGATTTCACCATTCTGGATGTGAACCGTCAACGCAGGTCGACGCCGTCACGGTCACCACCGGGCGGGACTCCGCCCTCACCCGGACCCGCTGGTTTGATGATCGGCTCCGCCCGGGCATTCCAGCGTCGCGAATGCATTCCGGCCTCCGTGGACTCGGCTCCCGGTCCCGGCGATGGGCGGATGGACACTGGGATTCGAAATTCAGAACCCGATCAATCGCCGCGAATGAATCCTCGAAGGTATTCGAGCAGTTCAGGATTCGCGGCGGAGGAAATCTCCTCCGGTCGTTCCGAGAATCCACCCCCATCGAGAATCGTGAACAGTTCCGATGGATCCATCGCGGTCATGATCCCGTGCCGCCCGACCATCTTCTGCACGGTCGCGACCTGATGGTCATTGCGGGTTTCATGAAGATCGCCAAGGCGAGGCATGATCAGGATCGGAGTCTGGAATTCCATCGCGGTCAGGATCGAGCCCATGCCGGCATGGGAGATGACCAGCGATGCGCTCTGGATGCGGTCGCGAAATTCCTCGGGGTCCATGAACTCCGTGAATGGCATGTGCGCAGGCCGCGAATCCGTGGGGCCGATCTGCGCGAAGAACTCGAGCTCCGAATTTCGTCCGGCCCATTCATCGACCGCCATGACCAGCCGATCGAAACTCATCTGATATCCAACCGTGACGAAAATCAAAGGACACTCCCGGCGTAGATCACATCTTCCTTGGCGGCGACTTCCGGCCATTGCGAGAGGACGGTCGTCGCATGCTTTCGAATCTTGCGACCGGAGAGTGAGAGCTCGCTCGCATTGGCGATGGAATCGACCCAGCAGGTCCGAGCCCCGAACCAGCGGCCGAATCGAATCGCGAAATAGCCCGGAGCCGCACCGGTGGATATCACGATGTCGGGGCGAACCTTCACCACGATCCAGAGAATTCGCATCGCCATCCAGAGAAGGGCGAACTTGTTCCAACGTGTCGCGTCGGGGATGACTTCGAAGTCGTGTCCCGGAACGTCTTTGGCATTGCTCGAGTGGACCGTGACGAACGTGGGTCTGCCGCTTTCGAGGGCTGGGAGAAGTCGAAGGAGTTGAACCCAGTGCCCGCCGCCCGACGAGACGGCGAGGATTTTCGGTCGGCGATTCATGCCAGGAGTCTCCAGTCGTCCGGTGATGACAGTATTTTCCAGTCACGGTGATTCGCGAGTCGTAGAAGATCGCGGGTGACCTGCAGGACGAACTCCGCTCTCGCGGGATCTTCGCGATCCATGTCGTGCATCAGGACCACGCCGCCTCCATCGCGATCGACGGAGGCCACGAAGTCGTCGACCTTCGGGAGGCGTGGAAAGGTATCACCCGAGGGGTGGGTCCAGGTGATGATCGGCCAGCGTCGAAGTCGGCATACCAGCCAGGTTCCGAATGTCATCTTGCCGTACGGGGGTCTGAAGCCACGGGCCATCGTGGGCTCACGGCGAAGCATGGCCGGCGGACTCCACAGGTCGAGGATGCCGCGGATGGGATCCGTCTTCCATTGGTGACGATGGGTCTGGCTGTGCCAGCAGATGGTGTGTCCGTCGGAGGCGAGCCGCTCCACGATGTCCGGGTGCCGCGTCGCCGAATCTCCGATCAGGAAGAAGGTGGCTCGAGCGTCATGTTCCCGCAGGAGGTCGAGCAGTGCGGGAGTGGTCTCTCCGCCTGGTCCATCATCGAAGGTCAGGGCAAGAATTCCTTGTCCGTTCGTCCCTCGACGGAGCCTTCGGTCACCCACGAGGCGGGCCAGAATCCCCGCACCGAGCCATCCGGCGGCGAAGGCGAATACGATGGCGAGGCTGGTGAGTAGCAGGACCACCGGTCGAGTATAACGACGCGGCGTGGCGGTTTCGTGATCTCGGATTCGGTTGGTGGTTCATCGTTTCGCGGTCGGGGCACCTTTCACGCCAATGTCTTCTTCTGACTCCATCATTCGCCGTCGGGATCTTCGCCTCCTCGTGGGGGACGGTGTCGCGTGGGCGGTGATGACCGGGGCCGGCGAATGGCAGTTCGTGNTGTTTGCGCTGGCCCTGGGCATGGGCGAAGTCGAGAGCGGTCTGGTGGCCACGGTCCCCGTGTTCATCGGCGCCGTCCTGCAACTGGTGACTCCCTGGGGGGCCCGGCGGGTCGGATCATTGCGTCGATGGACCGCGGTTTGCGCCGGTGTCCAGGCGGTGTCGTTNNTGCCCCTCGTGGTTGCGGCCCTGATCGGCGCCATGCCGGTCTGGCTGCTCTATGCGACGGTCGCGGTCTACTGGGCCACCGGATACATGACCAGCCCGACCTGGCAGACCTGGTTCACCACGCTGGTGCCCCGACGGGTTCGGGCGACGTTCTGGGCCCGTCGAAGCCGCTGGATCCAGGGAGCGTTGGGCCTTGGACTCGCGGTGGGNGTGATCCTTCAGAAGGGCGAGTCGTTGGGACGCCCGCTCGAAGCGTTCGCGGTGGTGTTCGCGATCGCCGCGATCGCACGGGGCGTTTCCACCTGGTGTCTCNCCTCGCAGTCCGAACCACGNCCGGAACTCGCGGCGACGATCGAGATGCCGACGCCNCAGGTNCTGCGACGACTGCTCGCCGANGGACGGACCCGCGGTCTGCTCGGNTACATGCTCGCCTTCTCCTTCTGNGTCTTCGTGACCGCNCCGTTCTTCGGTCCGTACATGCGGGAGCATCTGGGGCTCGAGTACTGGCAGATCATGTGCGTGCAACTGGGGACCTTCGGATCCAAGGTGCTCTTCATGCCCCTGGTNGGTCGGATGATCAACCGNCTGGGACCGGGNCGAGTCCTGTGGATCGGGGCNCTCTCCACCATGCCCGCCGCCGGTTTCTGGCTCTTCACCGATCCGTGGTGGAACCTCGTGCTCCTGCAGGTCTATGTGGGCTTCGGCTGGGCCTGCTGGGAGAACGGTTCCTTCCTGCTGGTCTTCGACACCATTCCCGAGGAACGTCGAACGCCGATCATGACCGTCTATCAACTNGTGNTGGCGATCGCGATGATGGCCGGCAGTCTGCTCGGGGGNATCATTCTCGANTTCTTCGGAACGNCGNCCGAGGNGGCNTCGGTCGGGNNGGTTGGTGANGCCCCGNNCAGNTCCGGGCCGGTCTACGAGGGATACGCCGCGATCTTTCTCCTGACCTCCGCCATGCGGGTGGTGACNCTGTTCATGCTCGCATCGATCGAGCCGAGCGGGCTGCGACTCCGCCACCGGGCACGGAAGGTCCTGGTGTGGACCGTCTCGACCGTNCCCGGATTTCCAGCCGTCNTGTTTCGANCCTCGGTGGTCCGGGACGAGGAGGAGGACGATTCCTGATCAACCGAGGCCGAAGGACCTCGACTTCTTGCTCTTCTTCTGGAACGCCGCTTCAAGATCCTCGCGTTCGAAGCCGTCCGGTACGAGGTCCGCGGTCGCGAATCGGTAGAGCGCCACCTGGGTGATGCCGCGAAGGGTTCCAGAGACGATCGACCAGAGAATCAGGATGACGATTCCGGCCAGGAAGAGGATTCCTCCCAGANCGTCGATGGAGATCCCGACTCCGGATCCCACGGACAAGCCGNAGGCGAAGNCGANGNCGCCACCGATCATCAGGCCGAAGGCGAGAACGCNGATCACGATCCCGATCACGCCGAAGCCGACCGCGAGCANGAGCGTCTCGCCCCAGGTCGACCTGAGGGTCTGGACCGAACTGCGGATCGCCTTGATCGGACCGACTCCTTCGAGGACCACGGCGGGTAGCGCGAAGTAACTCGCGATCGACCAGGCCATTCCCACNAGGGCCAGCACGATCTTGCCGATCAGACCCGCTCGCTCGGAGAGCAGNCGAAGGATCATTCCGATCGTCCCGGCGACGATCGACCAGGCGAGGATC
>NYSW01000113.1 GCA_002683195.1 Phycisphaerae bacterium | reverse complement strand
AGCGACGACGGCATCGACGNATCCGNAGTTCGGTGGAGGGCCGTGGGCCTTGGACGATCCAGGCAGATNCNNCCCCGATGCATCAGTATCGTCGAGCCGGGTTCGATGGTCGAATCGAAACTCGCGTTTCGACCCCGGGAAACGATGAAAATCGAACCACCNTTNCGAACTGGCGAGTCGGCATCGTTATNGGGACCATCGGCGGGCCGCTTNGCGGGTTTCGTCGGTCGTTGCTGCAGCACGAGGCGGTCGCGGCCGAGATACTNATGCGGAGCATGCGGCGTNACGCGCGTCGAGCGTGNAGGATCGATTCACCGAGATTCNTTTCAAGGATCAAAGATGTCAAGCAACTCCAGGCGCGGGATCATTCTTGCCGGCGGATCGGGATCCAGACTCCATCCGATCACTCGNGGTGTNAGCAAGCAGCTGCTCCCGGTCTACGACAAGCCGATGATCTACCACCCGCTGTCGGTGNTGATGCTCGCGGACATCCGCGAGGTCATGATCATCACCACGCCGCACGAACAGGCCATGTTCCAGAATCTGCTCGGTGACGGTTCCCAGTGGGGAATGCAGATCGAGTGGGCGATCCAGCCNTCGCCCGACGGACTGGCGCAGGCATTCATCATCGGTGCCGATTTCGTGAAGGACCGCCCCAGTGCGCTGGTGCTGGGCGACAACATCTTCTACGGGGCCGATCTTCGGAACCGTCTGCAGACGATCAGTGATCGAGAGACGGGAGCGACCGTCTTCGCCTACCGCGTCGCGGATCCCGAACGCTACGGCGTGGTGGCGTTCGACGAGGAGATGCGGGCGACCAGCATCGAAGAGAAGCCGGTGAAGCCCAAATCCAACTTCGCGGTGACCGGCCTGTACTTCTACGACGAGCAGGTCGTCGANATCGCCCGCAACGTGAAGCCGTCGCCTCGNGGCGAGCTCGAGATCACGAGCATCAACGACTTCTACCTGCAGCAGGGCTCGCTTTCCGTGGAGCGCCTCGGACGAGGGTCCGCATGGCTCGACACCGGGACGTTCGAGAGTCTGCTTCAGGCNGGTCAGTTCGTCCAGACGCTCGAGGACCGGCAGGGGCTCAAGGTGGCCTGTCCCGAGGAGATCGCCTGGAGCAACGGCTGGATCGACGACGGCCAGCTTCAGTCCCTCGCCGATGCGATGGCGAAGAATTCGTACGGGCGTTATCTGCAGGACCTCCTCGCCGGTTGACCGGGGCCGAGGGTTCAGGTGGATTCAGGTGGCTTTCTGTCGAGTCGCCACGGTCCGTGTGGAGCTACGGCTCATGTTCGCATCCCGGAATTCAATGGTCATGGATCCGCACGATGACGTCAGACGGTGATACGGATTGGGCGACGTACAGACTGGGCGATTTCTTCCACCTGCCCGAGGGGAGGAAGCGGCACGGGAAGTACCCGGGCACGATCATCGACGAGTACTACAAGCGGACGTCGAGCCGATCCGACTATGCGGTCATGCGTGAGGTGATCGACGACGTTCGATCGATTCGAGAAATCGAGACGCCGAAGGCGGACTGCTGCGTCATTCATCTGCGGACCGGCGACATCATCGACACCAGTGAATTNTCGGTGGATCAGACGCTCGAGAAGAAGCGTTACTACCAGATGGACGAAAAGGGGAGGTACATCAAGGCGAGGTGGAATCAGTACGCCAAGACCATGCGGTACTACGTGGCCGTCGCGAAGAAGTTGAAAAGGCNCGGAGTCAAGAGGCTGGAATTCTCATACCGTCTCGATTTTGCTCCGTTTCCCGATCTGGATCGCAGTCGGATGTTCGGCNGGGTCGGCGACCATCAGAAGTCCGCGGAGTACGTCCNGAAGATCAACGATTTCTTCATCGGCGAGTCGTTCGANGTCGTCCGGTACGANTCCAAGGANGCGGATCANGATTTCATCTACATGTGCAACAGCGGCCACTTCGTCCCGAGCGGCGGTGGGTTCTCGAAGACGATCTCGCGGATGGTGAAGTTGAAGGGNGGGGCGGTGNTTTCGAATCGGCGGTGATCCGGATCAAGCCNGGGTGCGAGATCCGTCGTGGTTCATCCGCGGGACGGCTCAATTCGATTTTGACGACGCGAGTCTTCGCCGAATCAAGGCCGTCTTCCGTTTCGTGAACCGGAACGGAACGATTCCGAACCGATGCCAGTGTCGATACCAGCCGGAATTGAACCGACGGCTGCGTTCGACCTCCGCCTGAAACGTCGGGCCGAGCTCCGCGATCCGGGCATCGAAACGTCGCGTGGCGTGTTCGTAGAGTTCGATGTCGTAGGCGTTTCGCTCGGCGATCAAGGCGATCAGCTCCGGTGAGGGCTGGTTGCGGTGGTCATTCGTCGGCGCCACGTTCCAGGGCATGTAGCCACGTCGCGGCCATCCGAGTTCGGTTCGGAAGAGCTGGAACGACTCGTCGAAGCGTTCGGTGAATCCGACCGCGGTGATCTCCTCGTCGATGTTGCGAATCGCCAGATCGAGGTGCGATCGATCCGTGGGGCCCGCGTCCGGCTGGATGCCGGCGAGCCGCCGGACCTGGCCATTGTCGATCTCGGGCAGGGAACGTGCCTCGAGAAGCTCTTCGAGCGTGGAGCGAATGGCGACTTCGTGATAGCCGTTTTCGGAATCTCGGCGAAGGTTCGCGTAGGCGGAACGCACCCGCTGGACCGGATCGCGCAGCATGGTGATCACGCGGGTGTCGGGGGAAAGATGATCTCGGAAGCGGATGCTGCAATGCCCGCTCGAATACCGGAGCGAGCTCGCGTTCCGTGATCGAACGGCGGCGACCGCGTCAGGATCATCATCCGAACCGTTCCAGTCGAGCGGGATGTTAAAGACCTCGGGACCGATGGCTCCGGGGATTCGACCGTAAATCGCCGCCGCGATCGCGAGGAGCGCCGTGCCGGCGGTCTTCGGGATGTGGACGAAGAGCACGGGGGCGGTCGCGGACCGAGGGTCGTGGTTCGATTTCGATTCGCGGGACATTGGCGGGTCCGAGGGACGGGGCTATCGCCGGCGGTTCGATGAGGCCGGAACCTCACGATAGGGAAACCGACGGTCGCTTCCCACCGGGTACGCCGGGAGTGGCGAAAGAAAACCCCTCCCGCGAGGGGAGGGGCTTCAATGACCCCAGGGAGAATCGAACTCCCGTTCCCAGGATGAGAACCTGATGTCCTAGCCGCTAGACGATGGGGCCGTCTTCGTTGCCTGCAAACGAACGCGAAAGTGTAGCATCCAACGACCGCTCGTCAACGCGAGCGTCTCGGGATGGGCCGTTTCGGGGTTCCGTCCGCTGTTCACCGTGTCGGATCGACGAGGAGCCGATGAAGAAGATGCCCGTTTCGAGTCCTGAACCCAAGATGACGTCGCGGATGGCCCTGCCGCCGGACTTCCCGACGTCCGGATCGCGGATGAAATCTGGTGGTTCCAGCCGAGTCCGCGTCGAGCGGCACGCCCTTCAGAAGGACCCCATCCGATGAGTTTCGGTCCCGATCACACCCCCTTCGATGCGATCGGCGGCGAACCCCGGGTTCGTGAGCTCGTCGATCGTTTCTATGACCACATGGACGAAGACCCCGCGTGCGGGACGATTCGGAAGCTGCATCCGGAGGAGCTCGGTGAGAGTCGCGACAAACTCTCCGATTTCCTGTGCGGATGGCTGGGCGGTCCGCCGCTCTACATGCAGAAGCATGGTCATCCGAAGCTTCGAATGCGACATGCGCCCTTCTCGATCGGAAACGCCGAGCGGGATCAATGGCTTGCCTGCATGGCGGCCGCGATGAACGATCTGAACGTCGAGGGCGAATTGCGGACCTTTCTCGACGCACGGTTCGCGCACGTCGCCGACTTCATGCGGAACCGACCCGAATAGCCGAATCCCAGGCGGTTCTTGACGATCGATGGGCGACCTGCGAGCCTGAACCACGTCGAACCGCCGGTTCGTCGAATCAAGGCCCGGAGAATCGCCCATGCCAGCCAGTCGATCACGTCTTCTTATCGCGTCGCTCGGAATCGTCGGGTTCGCCGGCGCACTCGCGTTCGCGGCCGCTCGATCCCCGGAAGGCACGGACGACTGGAAGGTCCACGACATGGATCGGCCGCAGCCGGCGATGGTGACGCCCGGCGTCCCGGGAACCGCGACCACCGTCGGAACCGCGCCCAGCGACGCCATCGTGCTGCTCGGCAAGGGCTCGGGCCTCGACGCCTGGAAGAACGGCAAGTGGAACGTGGGCACCGACGGCGTCATGACGGTCGTCCCCGGTTCCGGCGACAACCACACTCGACAGTCGTTCGGCGACTGCCAGTTCCACATCGAATGGAAGGTGCCGGCGGACCGTGAATGCGACGGCCAGAAGGGCTGCAACAGCGGCATCTTCTTCCTTGATCGCTACGAGGTGCAGATCGTCGGGTCGAATCCGAACCAGACCTTCCCGGACGGCCAGGCGGGCTCGCTCTTCGGTCAGTACCCGCCGATGGTCAACCCGTGCCGGCCCAACGGCGAGTGGAACACCTTCGACATCGTCTTCACCGCGCCACGCTTCGACGATGACGGCAAGCTCGTCCGCCCCGCGAACACCACGCTCCTCTTCAACGGCGTGCTGGTGCTCGATCACGCGGAGAACATGGGCATCACGGTCTTCGGATCGCGAGCGAAGTACTCGCCGCACGAGCCGACCGGGCCGATTCGAATCCAGGATCACGGCGATCCCCTCGAGTTCGCGAACATCTGGGTCCGGCCGCTGCCCGAGCGTCAACGCGCCTGGTGATCCTCGCTCGAGGCGCATTGCATCGCATTGCATCGCATCCCATCGCATCGAGTCGATACCGGGTCCGGATCCTCAGGACCAAAGTCCACACGGAGTTGAAATCAAGATGACGAATCTCAAGCAAGTGCTCGCCGGATCGATCGTGGTCGGAATGCTCTCGACGGTCGCGTTGGTGACGGCGGGACAGGAAGAAATGCCGCCGGTCGTGACGCCCGGTCTTCCCGGTCTCCCGGATCGACCGGGTACCGCGCCGAGCGACGCGATCGTCCTGCTCGGTCCCGGGACCGGATGGAAGGCGTGGCAGCGAAGTGCCGACACCAAGCCGTCCGAGTGGATCGTCGACGCGGACGGGACCGGTCAGGTGAAGCCCGGCAAGGGCGACATCCGGACCCGCGACGAGTTCGGCGATTGTCACATCCACGTCGAGTGGCAGGTGCCTGAAGGCCGCGAATGCAACGGTCAGTCCGGTTGCAACAGCGGGGTCTACGTCATGGGCCGGTACGAGGTCCAGATCCTCGGCGCCTTCGACAACGACACCTATCCGGGCGGAACGGCGGGCGCCTGGTACAACCAGCACGTCCCGCTCGCGAACCCCTGCCGCCCGCCGGGTGAGTGGAACACCTACGACATCATCTTCCGGGCGCCGCGGTTCGATGCGGACGGAAAGCAGCTCGAGCCGCCAATGGGAACCGTGATCTTCAACGGCGTCGTCGTGCAGAACAATGCGATCATCAAGGGACCGACCGGATCCTCGATGCTCAAGGGGCCGGCGTCGAAGGGACCGCTCTACCTGCAGGATCATTCGGATCCGATTCGCTTCGCGAACATCTGGGTCCGGCCGCTCTAGGGACGATCACCGATTCCAGTCATCACGCCGCCGCCCCTCGTGCCTTGCCCGAGGGGCGGTTTCGTACCGTGACGGACGATGTCTCGTGTTCCGGATCGAGGATTCTCGGAACTCCACCGCCCGGGCGGAGGATCTCATCGCTCCCGGTTTCGACCGCTGGAATCCGGATCGACCGCTGCTAGACTCGGGTGTCCGGAAGATTCCATCGGAGTGGCTCGCATGATCCTCGAGATGCCGACCCGTCGGTCGCCCATCACGTCCGCCCTCTTCATCCTGCTCGTCGCCGGCGTGACGCTTGCGACGACGGTCTGCGCCTCCGCCCAGTCCACGCGGCCGGGACCGGGAGCCTCGCTCTACGACGACGACGAGGGTGAGGGAACGACGTTCCGGACGTGGGCCCCCAACGCGCTTTCGGTCTCCGTCGCGGGGTCGTTCAACGGNTTCAATCCCGACACGCATCTGCTCGGATCGGAAGGGGACGGCTGGTGGTCGCTCGACGTGCCCTACGTCGGCGCCGGTGCCCGCTACAAGTTCGTGATCCGGGACGGCNTCCAGGAGCTCTGGCGAAGGGATCCATGGGCGCGGCGGCTCACCAGCTCCGTGGGTGATCCACTGGTGTACGACAAGACGGCCTTCGAATTCCAGGCCGACGGATTCGCGACGCCCGCGTGGAACGAGACGGTGATCTACGAGCTGCACGTCGGCACGTTCGGGGCGTTGAGCGGCGATCCGGTGCCCGCCGGATTCGACGCCTGCATCGAGAACCTCGACCATCTCGAGATGCTCGGCGTGAACTGCGTCGAGGTGATGCCGGTCAACGAGTTCGCGGGGGACGTGAGCTGGGGCTACAACCTCGCCCACCCCTGGTCGGTCGAGAGCGCCTACGGGGGTCCCGACGCCTTCAAGCGGTTCGTCGACGCCTGTCACGAACGCGGCATCGCCGTGGTGCTCGACGTTCTCTACAACCACTGGGGGCCCAGCGATCTCGACCTCTGGCGATACGACGGCTGGAGCGAGAACGGCGGCGGCGGGATCTTCTTCTACAACGACTCGGTCCGGGCCGACACGCCCTGGGGTCCTCGTCCCGACTTCGGACGCGGCGAGGTCCGGACCTACATTCGAGACAACGCGCTTCTCTGGCTCGACGAGTTCAGGGNGGACGGTCTCCGATTCGACGCCACCAAGTACATCCGNTCGGTGCCGGAGGCCGGNCTGGCCCTGCCCGAGGGCTGGTCACTCATGCAGTGGATCAACGAGTCGATCGAGGCGACCCAGCCGTGGAAGATCACCATCGCGGAGGACTGGGGTGACGAGTCGTGGCTGAGCCGGACGGTGGGCGAAGGTGGGGCGGGATTCGGAAGCCAGTGGGACGGCGTGTTCCTGCATCCGGTCCGGAATCTCGCCACCACCGTCGAAGACGAGGNTCGGAGCATGTTCGCGCTCCGCGAGTCGGTGACGAAGTACTTCAACGGCGAGGCGACGCAACGGGTGATCTTCACCGAGAGTCATGACGAGGCGGCGAACCAGCCCCGCCTGCCCGAAGTCATCTGGCCCGGGAACGCCGACAGCTGGGAGGCGAAGAAGCGATCCACCCTCGCGGCCTCGGTGGTGTTTTCCTCACCGGGCATNCCGATGATCTTCCAGGGGCAGGANTTCTTCGAGGACGGTGTGTGGACCGACTCGGCGNCGATGGACTGGGATCGGATGGAGACGTTCGACGGGATCTTCAAGCTGTACAAGGACCTCGTCCATCTGCGTCGAAACCTCGGTGGAGCGACTCGCGGCCTCTGTGGCAACGGCACCAACTTCCATCATCTCGACGACACCGGGAAGGTGGGGGCGTGGCATCGGTACGACCAGGGGGGCGTGGGAGACGACGTGGTGGTCGTGACGCACTGGACCAACCAGTTCCGCGGNGACTACCGGATCGGCTTCCCCCGCGGCGGGACGTGGCACTGCATCTTCAATGGGAACGCGACCGAGTACGACGACGCGTTCACCGGCGGTGGGCCGACCGAGATCCTCGCGGAGCCGGTTCCGTGGGACGGCATGGATCACAGCGCCGCGTTCGAGCTTCCGCCCTACACCTGTCTCATCTTCTCGCAGCGGATTCCCGAGGATCCCGGATCCGGGAACGATCAGGACGGTCCGATCCTCGTCGACGGGGCTCGGGACGATCTCTACGGCCCGCCGTTGTTCATCCAGGACACTCAGACCGGTTTCGGAGACGCGTCACTCGGCCTGATCGATCATGCGAACGGCTCCGAACTCGACGCCCTGGCCGCGCGCATCGAGGACGAGACGCTCTACCTGCACTTCGCCGGGAACCTCGAAAGCAATTTCAACAAGCTGGACGTCTTCATCGACGCGATCGAGGGCGAGGGCCAGGGCACGCTNCGGGACGACAATCCCGAAGTGAAGTTCGGCGGCCTCAACCGGATGGGCGGAAGCGGTCGCGGCGGGTCGCCGGGACTCCGCTTCGACGCCGGGTTCGAAGCGGACTTCTGGATCGACTTCACCTGCGGTGGTGAGATCGGCGTCGGTTTCGACACGTTCATCAACTGGTCGCGACTCGCCACCACGGGCGGCGCCGCGGTCGACTCGGGTTTCGCCGGTCCCGGAGGGCCGGGTGCCGGACAGGCGATCCACGCGTCCAACGGCATCATCGCGACCATCGACAATCGAAACACCGCGGGCGTGACCGGAGGCGACGATTCCGATTCCGGCTCGGGGGTCGACACCGGGATCGAATTCGCGATTCCACTTTCGGTTCTCGGTGCATCAGGCGGCGAGATTCGCGTGACCGCGTTCATCAACGGATCGGCTCACGACTTCCTCTCGAACCAGGTCCTCGGTCCGATCGGTGGAGGTGGGAATCTCGGTGAGCCGCGTGTCGTCGACTTCGGCACCATTCCCGGGCCGCAGTGGGTCGGGGTGCCGATCCCGGCGCCCGAGTGTCCGGGCGACCTCGACGGCGACGGGCTCGTCGACGGCGCCGACTTCGGCGTCCTGCTCGCGTCGTGGGGCCCTTGCGGAGCATGCCCGGCGGATCTTGATGGCGACGGCGTGGTCTCTGGTGCGGATATCGGCGTGATGCTCAGTCGCTGGGGCGGCTGTCCCTGATCCGAAAATCGNTTCAACGCCCCGNCTCCCATCGAATCGGGCGACTTCTGCTTGGAGCGGGCACGGTTCAAGGCTACCTTTGAACAACCCGGACATGCGAATCCGACTTGAGTCGCAGGTCGAGCCGCATGTCCCCTTCGGCCAGGAGCAGACACAGATGAGACACGCGATCCTCGCTTTTTCGTCGATCACCGCCGCCTCGATCCTCGCGTCCGCCCACGGTCAGNCGTGCGACGGCTTCGCCGATGCCGTCTACGGGGAGCCGCTCGTGGTCCAGGACACCTCGACCGGATTCGGTAACGCCGACCTCGGCGCGATCGACTTCGCGAACGGTTCCGAGGTGGACGCCGCCTTCGGATACATCGCGGACGGCGTNCTCCATCTGGTGATCGCCGGCAACCTNGAGAGCAANTACAACAAGCTCGAGATCTTCATCGATGCGATCCCCGACGAGGGGCAGAATCCNATTCTCGGAAACAACTCCGGCATCGATTTCGGNGCGTTGAACACGATGGGNCGTTTCGAGGATCCCGACACCGGAGAGGTCCAGCCCGGTCTCACCTTCGACACGGGTTTCACCGCCGACCACTGGATCTCCTTCACCGGCGGGCCGGGAGCCCCCCCCAAGAAGGGCGGGGATNCGGGCTACGACACCTACCTCAACTATTCCCAGCTGCTCACCGGTGGCGGTGACACGGCGACCTCCGGGTTCGCGGGTCCCGGCGGGGCGGGCGCGGACGGTGCGCTGTTCACGGAGAACGGCATCATCGCGGCGATCGACAACTCGAACGTGCTCGGGGTGGTCGGGGGTGATGGAGTCGATGATGGTGGCGGCGTCTTCACCGGCATCGAGATCCACATTCCGCTCGAAGCCCTCGGACACACCGCCGGCGACCCCATTCTGGTCTCCGCCTTCATCAACGGCAGCGGTCACGACTTCATCTCGAATCAGGTCCTCGGTGGACTCGGAGGCTCGGCGAATCTCGGGTTCCCTCGCTTCGTCAACTTCGAGGACATCGATGGCGATCAATTCTTCCTGGTCGACGGCGGCGGAAGCGGCGGTGGCTGCTTCGGCGATCTCAACGACGACGGNCAGGTCGACGGGGCCGATTTCGGCTCGCTGCTCGCGAGTTGGGGGCCGTGTCCGTCCTGCCCCGCGGATCTCAACGACGACGGCGTCGTCGACGGTGCGGACGTCGGCCTGATGCTCTCGGTCTGGGGCCCTTGTCCCTGATCCGACGCGAGATCGAGCGAGCTCATCCCACGCGTGCCTCGAATGAACGAACCCCGGGGGTCGNCGGTGAATCGANCCGGNGNGGTCAGAGACGATTGGCNGGCAGGTAGGCCTGCGTGACGTAGTCCGCCACCATGCGATGGGTGCTGAAGGGCCCCGGGATGGTCGCCGCGCTTCGGAGCGCCCGCTTCATCCAGCGTCTGGGGACACCGTTTCGACCGCGATCGAAGAACTCGGGGATCAGNTCGTCTTCGAGCACTTCGTACATGGCGTTCGCGTCGGCGGCATCGCGGGCCGCGGCCCCGGCCCGCTTCGGTTCGCCCACGATCTCGAAGCCGTTGCGACCGTCGAAACCCTCGGGCCACCAGCCGTCGAGGATCGAACAGTTCACNCCGAGGTGCATCGGCGGCTTCATGCCGCTGGTTCCNCTCGCTTCGTGGGGTCGAATGGGATTGTTCAGCCAGACGTCGCAACCCGAGGTGAGTTCGCGGCCGATCCGCATGTCGTACTCCTCGAGAATCGCGATCCGNCCGCGGAACTCGGGTCGCCGGCTCATGCGATAGACCATGCCGGCGAATTCCTGTCCCTCGCCGTCACGAGGATGGGCCTTGCCGGCGAACACGATCTGGACCGGGCGATCGGGGTCGTTCAGCATCGCGGCGAGCCGGGCGCGGTCCCGGAAGATCAATGGAGCCCGCTTGTAGGTCGCGAACCGCCGGGCGAAGCCGATGGTGAGTGCGTCTTCACGAAGGCCGGCCCCGGCCAGAAGTCGCTCGCTCGGATCGTCGCCGCGCTGCACGGACTGTCGGACCAGCCGGTCACGCATGAATCCGACCAGCCGGGATCGGAGGCCGTTTCGAAGTTCCCATGCCGCGGCGGGGTCGACGCTCGTCGCCTTCGACCAGGCCGCCTCGTCCGGCTTCGCGACCTCGGGCTTCAGGCGGATGTGCTTCCGCCAGAATGCGGCCGCGGCGGGATCGAGCCAGGTGCCGGGATGCACGCCGTTGGTGATCGAACCGATGGGGACGTCCTGCGGCGTCTTCGCCTCCGGATAGACCGCCTGCCACATGTCCCGGCTCACCTCGCCGTGGAGTCTGGCGACCCCGTTGACGTGTTCGGCGAGTCGGAGGGCGAGGATCGTCATGCACAGCGGTTCCGAACGGTCGCCGGGCGTCTCTCGACCGAGATCCGCGAACGAGCGGCTGGTGAATCCGGCGCGTCGGAGGACGCCGTTCATGGCCGCCGCGGCATCGCGTGCCGGATAGCGATCGTGTCCGGCCGGGACCGGGGTGTGGGTGGTGAAGACCGTCGACGCCCGGACCCGGGCGATGGCGTCGGACTGGTCGAGTCCATCCTCGACGAGCCGGGCGATCCGTTCGACCGCGGCGAAGGCGGCATGACCTTCGTTGAGATGATGGACGGTCGGTCGTTCATCCATCGCTTCGAGCGCCATCGCGCCGCCCACCCCGAGGAGCACCTGCTGTCGCATCCGGAGATCGGGTTCGCCCTTGTAGAGGCCCTCGGTGAGCCGGCGATCCGCCGGTCGGTTCTCGGGAAGATCGGCGTCGAGCAGCAGCAGCGAGGTGTCGCCCAGGGCGAGCCGCATGATCCGTGCGGTGACGCTTCGGCGACCGAGGGGGCAGGCCACGGACAGTCCGGTCTCTTCGAGCGGGTATCGATCGAAGTCGTAGGTCGGATACAGCACCCGCTGGCTTCCGTCGGCTTCGAACTGCTGCCGGTAGTAGCCGTGACGATAGAGCAGGCCGACACCCACCAGTGGGACGCCGAGATCCTCGGCACTCTTCACGTGGTCACCGGCGAGCACGCCGAGGCCGCCGGAGTACTGCTGCATCGATTCGTGGATCGCGAACTCGGAGCAGTAGTAGGCGACCTTCAAACGACGATCGCGGCCACGGTGACTCGTCTTGAACCAGCGCGGAGCACGCCGAGCATCCTTGAGCGTCCGCTCCGCGGTGTCGAGCGTCTCGAGGAAGCGGTGATCCGTCGCGGCGGCCGCGATCCTCGCCTTCGAGGTGGAGAGCACCGTCTCGATCGGGGCGTGATTCGTCGCCTCCCAGGCGATCGGATCGAGCATGGCGAAGGGACGCTGGGCCGGTTCATGCCAGGACCAGGCGAGGTCTTCCGCGACTCGAAGAAGGCGGGTGAGCAGGTCGTCGATCGAAGGTGTTGATGGGCGTGGCATGACGGGGATCCGGATCGAAGCGTGGCGTTTCATGAACGCGGCGTTGCACGAAGGTGGTGGTGAACGAGGATGCGACGGGGTTCAGCCGAGGCGTTCCGCCGTCGACGCGAGGGTGGCGAGGCGTCGGGCGAGTCGAGCGGTCGCCTCGCCTCGTCGCATCCGCCAGCACCAGTTTCCAGTCGGCTCGCCGGGGCGGTTCATGCGGGCTCGACGGCCGAGGCCCAGCAGGTCCTGCATCTGGACGATCGCGGTATCGGCCGGGCTGGTGAATGCG
>NYSW01000051.1 GCA_002683195.1 Phycisphaerae bacterium | reverse complement strand
GCCGACATGTCGTCACTATTCGGGCCGGTGGTGTATTGCGCGAGAAGATTGGCAGAGTCATCGTCATTCGAATCCCACATCGAAAACTGCCAGCTCCACAACGCATTCCCCACGCAGCAGTTCCACGCACTCAACCCTCCACCAAGGCCACCGGGGTTCGCCTCCGGCTGGATCCAATAGTCGCCCGCCACGAGATCGACGGCGACACTCCGGCTGGGACTCCACTGGAAATGATCGATGAACACGAAAACCGGGGGGAAAATTTCGGGACACGCGTCCGGAATTCCATTGCCATCATCATCAGCGAACGTTCCGTCCAAAATCTGCCCGTAGTCCACGATGCCATCGCCGTTGCAGTCGGCAGACCATTCGATGATGACGCTGCTTCCCCCGTTCAGGGGCGCCGTCGTCCAGGAGTCGTTGGAAAAACCCTTGTCCGAGACGACCAGGTAGTAGTTGCTTCCTTCGTCGTAAGGCTGCCCCTCTGCCCAGTTGGTGTAATCCAGGGGTTCACCGGTCGTCCACTCGTATTCACCATCGCCATTCAGCTCGAGCGCCAGCCAGCCCGACACGAAGGTGTCTTCAACGAACCGTTCCTCCTCCATCGACCCGAAGGTCATGATGTGGCCGCCCAACGAAGCAGCGGTGGCCTTGCCATCCTCGTAGGAGGGGCAGCATCCGATCCATTGGTACCAGTGTCCATTGCCACCGTCTTCGATTCGCCATTGCACGGGGGGAAGACAGGAGCCGTTGGCGCAGCAATCCGGGATCCAGTCTTCGTCGTCGTCCACGAACGTGCCGTCGAGGATCTGTCCGTAGTCGACGATGCCGTCTTCGTTGCAGTCGGCGGACCATTCGAACATGGCGGCATCGATGTCCGAAACCTGCAGGTCATGCCAGCCGTTTTCGTAATATCCGACGGCCTGTCCGAGTACACAATCTGGTTGAGATGCTGGAGCCCAGTTTTCGTAGGTCCATGGCGATCCATCGGTCCAGGTGAACACGTTGCAGTTCGGGTCGGTCACCCTGGTTCCGATGATGACGCCGCGACCGACGACGCCACCAGCCAGGGCGGCGATGAATTGATCTTCCTCCTGTGATGCAACGGATGCCAGATCCGCACCAATGGACACGGCAATGTCTCGGGCCTGATCGAAATCCTCTCCGTTGGAGAGAGCCACGCGTTGATACCAGTGCCCGTTCCCCCCATCCTCCCCCCGCCATTGGACGGCGTCTTGGGCTTGGGCGACCAGCGTGGGCATGGCGATTGCGGCCGTCGCGGCAGCGAGGGTCAGGGTGCGGGCGACAGCGGTGGGGGCGTGCATCCGGGGCATGGGCACAGGACTCCGGCGAAAGGTGTGCGTGGAGACCCCGGAAACTCGATTTCGTCGCAGACCATCCTAAAGACCGCCCCCGCGGAGTCCTAGAGGAATCGGCGGGGGCGGCGGTATTGGCGGAGGGTGGCGGTCGAGGGCGGTGCTCATTCGGCCCAGTCGGCGAGAAGCAGACCGAGGTCTTCGCCGTTGACGTATCCGTCGCCGCTCAGATCCGCGATCTTCGATCGGGTGTGCCAGGCGGCGAGAAGGATGCCGAGGTCGCCGCCGTCGACGACGCCGTTGCCGTCGAGATCGCCTGCAGGCGAGGACGGCTTGCGGATATCGCAGATGATCGGGAGGTGGTCGGAGCATCCGGAATCATCGGCCTGCAATCCATGTTCGGCGAGCCGTGGAGCGCTCATTCGACGAGTCTCCAGGACGAGTTGCCTTCCCGGCTCCAGCACGGAGTCGGAGATGATCGAAACGTCGAGCCGGCCGGGCCAGTACCAGGACCAGTCGTTCCGCCAGGTGTAGGCGAGGCGGCTTTCAGTCTGGAGCGGGAATGGATCGAGCAGGGCCGAACCGTCGACGTCGGGGGCGATGTCGGGTCCGAATTCGGATTCATTGATGATGTTTCCATCGACCAGCGACTCGAGCTGCTGGGCGAAGCCCACCAGGTTGAGATCACCCGCGATCTGTACCGCGACATCATTCGGGATGTCGTCGTGGTTCCCCGCCCGCACCTGGCCGAGAAACTGGAGCATCTCGTCGATCTCCCACTGCCGGCCGTCGTCGTTGCTGCAGCAGGGGGTGTGGAGGTTGAAGATCAGCAACGGTCGGCCGAGGACGTCGGTGGTGTCGATCAGGACGGCCAGGTTGCCGCTCAGGGGCTCGCTGTGGAGGATCGGATACCTGGAGATCGTCTTGCAGTCGTTGTTGCCCGCCGCATGCCAGTCGCCGGGGGTCTCCCCGAGCCAGGAGATGAAGCGGTTCCGAGTCTGGGTCGGGGAGTGGTCGTAGATCTCCTGCAGGTTCAGGATGTCGGGCTCGATCGCCTGGATCATGCGGGCGAATTTCGGTGATTCCTCCGAGTCCCACGGATTGTCGTTCAGGACGTTCCAGCTGATCGAGCGGACGTCGTCGGATCGTTCCCGGTCCAGGGAGACGTTCCGGTCGTCGGAAGGGGGCGTCAGATCGAAGACGTGTCGGATCGAACCGGCGTCGGGCACGCGTTCACCGCCACCGTCGACCAGCACCATGGTGATCGTGTCGCCGGTGAAGACCGGAGTACCACCGACCGTCGCTTTTCTGGAGAGTGCGACCTCGAAGCGACTCGAGGTGACGGTCGGCGCGCTCTGCAACGAGAGGTCGCCGTGCCAGATCTGGGTTCCGGACTGCGGGTTCGAGGTGGGGCCGGCGTAGAAACGACCTTCGCGATCTCCGAAGACGAAGCGAACCTCGGCCCCGATGCCTTCGGCCTGAAGACCGGTCGATGCGTCGTCGTCGGTGTCGATCAGGATGACGAGTTCGTTGTTCTCGGAGAGATCGAAGTCGACCGGGCTCTCGAGCAGGAACTGGAGCCAGTCGGGTTCGTCGGTGATCCTCACCGTGGTCAGGTCGAGCTCGCCGTCACCCGTCGGGTCGGTCTGGACGACGGGGCGATCACTCCAGTCGGTGAAGAGTCCCTCGATGGTGACCGGAGGCGAGCTCGCGGACCCGATCGAGGTCGTGATTCCGGCCAGGACGGCGGCGACGGTGTGGAGACGATTGATCATGACGGGGATCCCGGGACATCCAGCGGAAGACGAGAAGACGGGCACTCAATCGTACCGGCCGGATCCGGGCAGGTTCACCGCTCAGGCACGAGAANGATGCCTCNCCGCATCGGGTCTGACCTCGTCCGCCCCCCCGGGAAACGCCACGGAGGGGGTTTTTCGAGGCAGACACGAGGGTGACCCCGGGTTAGAGTCTCCCCGAGTCCGTTCTTTCAAGATCGTCCTTCGAATCACCCGCGGGAGCGTGAACATGCTGCTCACCATCAAGTTGATCCTCATCGGAGTGGTTTCGATCGTCGCGGGAGTCTCGTCTCTCACCACTGGTTGGAGTCACGCGCTGGTCGGGATCGGACTGATCGCCTTCGGACTTCTGTTGATCTTCACCGGCATTCGGAAGTTCCTGGTGCCCGCGAACGTCGGGGGTGGTTCCTCTTCGGTGACTTCGCCGGTGACTTCGTCGGGATCGACACCGACCGGCACGGACGGCGAATCACCGGTCGAGAACGTCTCCATGTTCGGAANCGGGCGNCGNATCATCCGCCCGCACGACAGCCTCCCGTCGCTGCCGTTCAAGATGTGAGCACCAGTTCACGGCGCGAGCGGTTTGCCGACGCCGTCGACCGACATTCGCCCGGATTGCAGGGCGATCGCATCGGCGATGCCGATGGTCTCCGCGATCAGCGCTCCCGCCACCGTGAACGAGAGTCCGAGGACGAAGTCGCCCATCAGGAACCAGGCGATGAGTCCGAGACCGATCCCGGCCTTGCACAGCACCAGTGACACCCAGCCGAGGGTGGGTCTTCGCAGGTAGAAGCGCTGGATGCCCCACATGCCCAGGAAGAGGGCCAGAAGCATGGCCCGTTTCCGGGAACAGGCGGGAAGTCGCTCCGCCGAGAAGTGATCGACCGGCGACTGCTGATACGCCGGGTTGTACGACCAGTCCTTGAGCGGCTCGTCCTGGGAGCCCGATGATGGCGTCGGATCTTCCATGAATCAGATGAGGACGGTGCCCTTGCCGGACGGCGTGCCGTCATGGCCGTCCTTCCGCTTGACCGCGGTGCCGATCGCCATGATGTGCAGCCAGGCGCCGCCGTGCATGTTCTCGATCTCGATGCGGACCGCGATCACGCCGTCGGCGTTGAGCTGGGTCGCTTCTTCCTGCATGCGGCTGATCGCGAGTTCCCGAGCNTCATAGAGAAGCTTCGTGTANTCCTGGACCTCGCCTCGGGCCATGCCCTTGAGNCCGGCGGCGATGCCGCTGCCCACGCCGAGGGCGAAGACGGTGTTNCCGACCACGAGTCCGAGGGGTTCGTACCCACGGTCCTCCAGCAGCCAGAGGTCGCGGGTGGAGAGATCACTGGTCCATGCCTTGCCGCTCATGATTCTTGCTCCGATCTTCGGGGGATTCCTGGGTCCGGCTGCGCAAACTCGATCCTTGCAGGATCAGAACCGCGTCCGGCCGACCCGGACCTTATCGAAAACTCCGGACGGATTCCGAATCGTCAGGGCCTCAGCCTCCGAGCACCGGCACCGTCTGGTCGTAGCGGTCGTCCTGCCAGACCTTGAAGCCGCCGAGGAAGGCGTTGGTGTTCTCGCCGATCTTCACGAAGGCGGGGATGTCTTCGGGATGCTTGGTCATGCGCTTGGCATTCCCGCCGCCCAGGACGATCTCGTCCGGGAGCATGCCGCGATGCATGATGTCGACGATCTCCCAGACGTCCTTTCGCCAGGACTTGGTGCCTCGATCCTCGCGGCTCGCCTCGCCGACGAGTTGCTCGTAGGTCAGGCCGTGCTTGTACGGCATATGGCCCAGTTCCATCGGCATCACCACGTGATGCGCGATCAGACAGGTGCCGAGACCGGTCCCCAGTCCGAGGAACAGCATCTTTCCGCCGTCGCCGTAGCTCCCCAGAGCCTGCATCGCGGCGTCGTTCAGAACTCGAACCGGCTTCCCGTCGAAGGCGGTCGCGAAGTCGAAGTCGACCCATCCGGAGCCGAGATTCACCGGAGCCGTGAGCACCCGTCCCGCTCGGATGGGTGAGGGGAGCCCGATGGTGATCACGTCGTATTCATCCGGCGATCGCATTTCGGTCACGGCACGGACCATGTCTTCGGGGGTGAAGTCGGGTCCGCTCGGCTCCTTCCGCTTGTCATCCGGAGCTTCGCTCTGGAGGAGGGTCTTGATGTTGGTGCCGCCGATGTCGATCGAGAGGATTCGCATGGAGAGCAGGGTAGCGAGGGTGGAGCGGAAGGTGAATCTGAAAACGAGCCCGGAAGCCGCGATCCAGTAGGATCAGGCAACCGCTGGAGCCACGCATGAACACGCCTTCCACCATCGACTGGATCGACGCCCCCGCCCCGGAGACCACGCCGGTGGTGATCGCTGATCGCCATCGCCTGTTCATCGACGGAAAGTGGGTGTCGAGCCGAGGCCGTCGGCCCTTCGATACCGTCAATCCCGCGACCGAAGAGGTCCTGAGCCGTTGCGACACCGCCACGGCGGCGGACGTCGATGCCGCGGTCGCCGCGGCGAGGCGAGCATTCAAGAAGTGGTCGCGGACCAGCCCGGTGGAACGATCGAAGTATCTGTTTCGGATCGCTCGTCGCATCCAGGAGCGGGCCCGGGAGCTCGCGATCCTCGAGACCATGGATGGCGGCAAACCGATCCGGGAGAGCCGGGACGTCGATCTTCCGTTGGTGGCTCAGCACTTCTTCCATCACGCGGGTTGGTGCGACAAGCTTCGCTATGCCTTCCCCGGTTCGACCGACCCCAAGCCGATCGGGGTCTGTGGCCAGGTGATCCCCTGGAACTTCCCGTTGTTGATGCTGGCCTGGAAGATCGCCCCGGCCCTCGCCTGCGGCAACACCGTGGTGCTCAAACCTGCGGAAACGACCTCGCTCACCGCGCTCCGATTCGCGGAGATCTGCGAGGAGTGTGAACTCCCGCCCGGCGTGGTGAACATCATCACCGGGGCTGGTGACACCGGAAGACTCCTGGTCGAACACCCAGATGTCGACAAGGTCGCCTTCACCGGATCGACCGACGTCGGAAAGGCGATCGCGGCCTCCGCGGCCGGAACCGGGAAGCGGCTCACCCTCGAACTCGGGGGAAAGAGCCCGAACATCGTCTTCGCCGACGCATCGATCGATCAGGCCATCGAAGGCATCGTGCAGGGCATCTGGTTCAATCAGGGTCATGTCTGCTGCGCCGGCAGCCGGCTCTTCGTCGAAGAACCGGTGATGGAGGAGGTGATCGCCAAACTCGATCGCCGACTCGCCACGCTTCGAGTGGGTGACCCGCTCGACAAGAACACCGATGTGGGGGCCATCAACTCCGCGGACCAGTTGAAGACCATCGACGGATATCTCGATCAAGGCGTGGCCGAAGGTGCGATCCGCCACGAACCCAATGCGTGTGATCTGCCCTCGAAGGGACACTGGTGCCGACCGACGTTCCTGACCGGCGTGCAGCCGAATCACGTCGTCGCCCGGGAGGAGATCTTCGGACCGGTACTGGCGGTCATGAGCTTTCGAACGCCGGAGGAAGCGATCCGCCGGGCCAACGACACTCGCTTCGGTCTCGCAGCCGGCGTCTGGACGGACAAGGGCAGCAAGATCTTCGAGATCGCCAGTCGACTTCAAGCCGGCGTGGTGTGGCTCAACACCTACAACCGCTTCGATGCCACCAGCCCGTTCGGGGGCGTGAAGGAGAGCGGTTTCGGTCGTGAAGGTGGACTGCACGGCCTTCGTGGCTATCTCAAGCTCTGATTTTCGAGGGGGATCGCTTTCCCGCTGGTCAGCGGTCGAGAAGCGCTACCGGGGACATCAGGTCGTCGGGAACCACGCGGGAGAATTCCTCCACCCACTGAAGCAGACGCTCGCGATGATCGTCCCGGGGTGCGCGGTTCACGTCGAAGCGAATGATCATCAGTTCATCGATGAATTCGATCGCCGGTTTGATCTCGTGCTTTTCAAGGAACTCGATGGTGGCCTGGTCGAGACGATCGTAGGCCTGCTTGGGATCCTTGCTGTTGACGCTCCAGTGCTGGTTGAAGCTTGCGGATTCGAATTCGACTCGCTTCCGACCGTCGAGCTTCGGAATCCGACTCGTGATGTTCGGTGGTTCGATCGTGGTGTCGGGACAGGTTCCCGGGTAGTGGACGATGATGAACGCCGCGTACCGAGTGGGGGAATCGTCGTGATCGATTCGTCGGACGCCGAAGATTCCTGCGATGTCGTCGCCATCCCGGACCAGGACGTCCTCCCACCTGGCCCGGTGCCAGAAGATCTTCGATCGCTTCACGGTGGGCTTGAATCTGGCGATGCCTCGACCGTAGGGCGTCCTGGAACCAAGCCAGATCCAACCATGATCGCGACACCAGGCCTTGAGCGCGTTGCCCGACGCGACCCGGGCACGAGCGACTCTCAAACCGGTGAAGCCACCCACCACCGCACCGATCGCGGCCAGCACGATTCCGGTCTTCTCACCGAAGTGATCGACCCCCTCGATGCCTCCAGCGATGGC
Source organism: Phycisphaerae bacterium (assembly GCA_002683195.1). Next base: position 341 of record NYSW01000051.1, on the reverse strand, counting down.
ACCACAGGCGATGCCTGCGAGCACCCCGGTGACGGCGATGCCGGTGGTGAAGGTCACATCTGCTTGCGAGGGATCGTTGGCTGAACTCATGGTCGAGAAATTTCGGCGTTGGTGTCAGGTGGGTTCAGCCGAAATTCGAGGCATCCACGGAGACTGCTTCCCGATCGGCGGCGGAGGCTTCGAAGAAGGAGAATTCCTCCGATCCGAGGCCGAAGCCACCGGCGATCAGGCTGTTGGGAAAGGTCACGATCGAGGTTCGGAAGTCGCGGACGTTCGCGTTGTAGAAGCGACGGGCTCGAGCGATCCGGGTCTCGGTCTCGCTCAGTTCCTTCTGGAGCTCG
>NYSW01000006.1 GCA_002683195.1 Phycisphaerae bacterium | reverse complement strand
GCTGCTGACTTGGTGGTGGCGGCCAGGGAGGGGTGCGGGCGGTTTCAACGTGTGTTTCAGGGCGTATCGCCATTCATCGCGTGAATGATGGTCACCTGAAAAACCTGCGGTGCAGCGATGTCTGGCGGCATGGTGCGGGGCCTTTCTGGAACGCGGGTGAGCGATTCGAGTGCCCGGCATTGACGTCGGCGATCGGATGGTGGATGATTTTGAGTGCGATCATCCAAAGCGACACGGGGTCATCCGCCTCGGATCCACCATCAGCGGTTGTATCGGAATGGTGCGAAGCATCGTCCGGGTGACATCCGATGACCCGATTCTTCGGGGTCGTTGGTTCCCTATTCTGAAGACATCCTCTTTGCGGAGACGCCCACCTCATATGTCAGAGTCCAACCGTATCGAATCCCTTGAGGCCCAGGTCCGCACGCTGAGGCGAATGCTCTTTGGAGTGTTCGGTCTGGTGGTGCTTGGAGGGCTGCTTGCCGCGACGACTCTTCAGACTGTTCCGGATGTGATTCGGGCGAAGAAGTTCGAGGTCGTGAATGAAGACGAACAGCCCATCGTCCTGCTCGCGGCGAACCAGGCCGGCGGCCTGGTGGAGATACGAAACGGCAACGGCAANGGGCTCGTCCGACTGACCAGCCACCCCGAGGGTGGCACGATCTCGATCCACGACAGCCGGGCAAGGACGCTCATCCTCATGGGCGGGAACGAACGTGGTAGCGGTGCCCTTCAAACCCGGACCAACAAAGGTGGGACGCTGGTCTCGGTCGGAACGAACCTGGCTGGGGAAGGCGTGGTCTTCACCGAGAACGGGAACGGAAAGAAGACCTCGTCGATGCCGTGAGCCTGATGGCCAACCGACGATACTCACCCCTCTGCTCATCGCGGTCGGATGCTGCGTCGTCGGGGGGACGTCACGCGCTGAAGATGAGCCCCGCCCTCGCGCCCGTCGGCCCGTCGATATCGTCGATCCTCGTACGGGGTCGCTTCGGTTGCCTTTCTCGAATCGCGGGAAACGGCCGGTGGCCTCGCTCGCGGGCCCGGATCACGAAAGGTGACGTGCCGATTCCCGTGCTCGACCCTGTTGTCCATCGATGGCGCCGCGATGCATCAGGAATTCGCAGCGAGATGTTCGAGCACGAATCGAGCCGCCTTGCAGTCATGCTGGTTGTGGTCGACCGCCTGGGTGAGCCTCGTTTTTCCGCCGGGAGACCAGGACTCGTAGTCGGTCTTCTTGCCGGCCTGCTTCAATGCATACCTGATGTGAGCGCCTGTCTTGCCTGCGCCGTAGGAGTCGGGCCGTTCCATGCCAAGTTCGGCGGCGATGAGCGTCAGAAGGTCGAACGAGTCAGGGCAGATTGCGTCTCGGGTCGTCTGGGCGGTGTTCGGATCCCTGAAGCGACGGTCGTTGTCTTCGTAGGTTTCAAAGACCACCTTGTACAGCTCGGATTTCCTGGCCGACTCCCGTAGATCGAACCCGGATTCCTTGATGTCGATTCCATGGGTCTCGAAGAGGTCGGATTCAGTCGAGTTGAAGAAGACGATCCGTCGATCCTCGGCCACGGCCTGTTCATGAACGGCCTTGAGGTGGTCCGCCAATGACGCGTGGCCCCAGCCTCTGGCCGCCGCGGCACTCGCCAGATCCGAGTGCAGGAGTGTGGGCGTGTACACATTCTCGATCATCGCGCCGCCAAGAGTCGGCGGGGGTTCTTCGCCAGTCCGCTTCCTGCCTTCGCTTTCGAAGTCGAGGTAGATCGCTCGGTTGATTTCTTCGGTGGTCAAAGGTGTCATTCCGGCATTGTCGTACAAAAGACGATTTCATGTGCTCCGGGCGGAGTCGGGCAGATGGTGTCGTTTTCGACCGATGGTGCCCGGCGGGTCGGGTGGGTGGTCGGATGCGGCGAGGCCGGTGATGAAATCGACATCCAACCCGTCCCGGCAACCTCTTTTTCGGCGTCCCGTGCGAGGGCATTTCCGGTTCCGGTCTGGATGTCGACACCGGCAGCCACCGGTCGAATGGATCACGCCCCACTCGGAAGGCGAGTGACGAAGATTCTGCAGGTTCTTCTCGCGGCCGCGCTGGTCTTCCTGGCCATCGGAGTGACCGTTTCCTGATTCGACCAGCCTCGCCGCACCACCGCCAGTTCGTCGACAACATGCGNCACGAGCGGNACGGGGANGCGGTGTTCATGCTTTTCGCTCCGNGCACCGTGAGCGTCGAATCGGACGGAACTCTGGTCAGCGTCGGCCGCNGAATCCCTGAATCGTTCCGCTCCGCGATGCTCGTGGTTTGAAACCGGGTGAGTTGATCCGGCCCCCGGCATCCACGTCGGCACCGTGACGCAATGTTGCTGACCGGCATCGACCGGCATCGACCGGGATCAGGGTGGCGACCCGTCGCGGCGAGGAGTGATCTGAAAAGACGGCGGCAGCCTTCCATCGGGCTCGACGATCAGAATCACATGTCGAGTNTGGATCATTCCGAACCGACCCGTGAGAGGAGCCTTCTTTTGGATTTTGAGGCTACCATCCGCTCGGATGATGAAACGACGCATACGGATCTCGATGGGAGACATCACCGCCTTTGCCGGTGATGGGATCGTGAACGCTGCCAATTCCACGCTGCGGGGTGGCGGTGGGGTCGATGGTGCCATTCACCGTGCGGCGGGTCCTCGGTTGCTTCAAGCGTGCCGGAAGCTCGGAGGTTGCCCCGCGGGCGAAGCCAGAATCACGCCGGGATTCGACCTTGATGCACGGCACGTCATCCATACCGTGGGCCCGATCTGGGATGGTGGGGAAAGCGGTGAACGCGAAGTCCTGGCTTCCTGCTACCGGTCAAGTCTTGAATTGGCGACGGAACATGGTCTCCGGCAGGTGGCCTTTCCCGCGATCAGTTGNGGGGTCTACGGATACCCTGTCGAAGAAGCGACTGAAGTCGCNTTGCAGACGGTCGCGGCCCATCTCGAAACGCATGTCGCGCCCGAGGAAGTGACGTTCATCTGCTTCGAGGAATCGATATTCGATGCCTACGAAGCAGCGTCGACCTCCCCGGACTGAAAAGATCGGTGGTGGCTGGGTGATACGAGATCGCGCCCGGCACGAGCCAAGGGCGGTCTTCGTTTGAAGCGGGTGAGACGATCTGAACGGCCGACATTCACGTCGGCGACGTGCGTTCATCCAATCCGGAATCTCGGCCTCGAAAACTTCAGCGGAGTTGCCGCTGTCGGGGTACCAGGTCAGCTGCCCACCGCAGCCTCGTGATGACGCGACGTCGATGTCTGGCCTTGCGACTCGAATCATCATGAATCATGAGGAACCGCGGATTCCGGTGAAATCGGCGTCCTGGCCGTCCCAATCAACTCCTCGGAAGTGTCGGTCGCAAGGTGGAGTTCCATCCCGAGGCGTGTATCGACGTACGCTGCCTGCGGTATCGCATGAATCGTTTTTGGCCATCCGAAGCCCGAATGGCGACGAGTGACAGGAGTGAATGGATGACGAAGACTCTCAAGGTGATTTTCGTGGTGGCCCTGGTCCTCGTGGCCATCGAAGTCACCGTTTCATGGCTCTATCAGCCTCGACGCACCACGGAACAGTTCGTGGGAAACATGTATCACGAGCGATACGAGGAAGCCGCGGCCATGCTCCATCCGCCGAGCGCCCTCATCGTGGAGTCCGATGGAGGTCTGGTCGTCGTCGATGGGACCGGTCGGTCGATCGCNGTGCCGGANGTCCAGTTGCCATTCCTGGCCGGTGGTCATGACGGTGACCATGAGTACGATTTCAAGATGACGGCGCTGGGGCCCAGCACGNACGGAATCCTGCATGACCAACCCGTCACGCTCTACCTGAGTCTCGTCGGCGGCCAGGTGGCGATCGAAGCCGTCGAGCGCTGAGTTCCCGCGGCCGGTGTGCCCCGCCCCGGCCACTGGCAATATCCATTCGCCGGGACATCGTCATCGAACCGGAATACGAATCCCTGATCCTTCGATCTGACCACCCCACGTGAAAGCCGCGCTCGACGGAGGCGTGAGGGTCGGTTTCTTCGGGAGCATCCCGCTCTGATTGTCAGGGTCGTCGTTCGGCCTTCGACCGGGAATTCCCCGGCCCACGGTGGAGGCTCGGAGTCTTTCCACTCGGCACCTGCTTCAGGTGTCGCTGTCGCAGAAATCTTCGCCACCCGCGACCATGTCGAATCCGAAGTCGGAGAGTTCACCCGAAGAGTCGACTTCGCTCATGGCTTTCCGAGCTTCCGCATCGGTGAACTCGAATCCGTGGGCCGTGCCGATTTCGCCGAGGTCGCCATTGCCGAGGCACGCGGCCTTTCTACACCATGGGCGAAGTCACCAGCACGGACGTGGTCGTGGCGATCCGCCTCTTCGCCGATTCGCGGGTCGCGGTCGCGGATGCGGACAGCAACTATCAGATCTCGCTTGCCAGACTCGCCGCTTCCATAGGCTGCGTGCTCGGGTTCAGTGGCGTCGAGTGGAGGACCCTTCAGGAGACGCAGCGGCTCGAGGATGCACAGGATCCGATCCACGAAGACGTCGGGGATCCGGAATCTCCCTGACCGACGGTACGGAGGTCTCCGATCGTCGGATCGATCACCTCCGTCGATGAGTCTTGTGGGACCGGCGGTTCCACGGGGGAAGCCCTCGGTTCCTCGACCGACAGGGCGGTGACCTCGAGGTCGCGAACTCCGTGGGGCACGGGTGGCATCCGGGCTCTCGAGTCCCATGGGATCGATGTGCGTCAGGGTGCGAGTCGGGTGTGAATCATGGTTCCCGTTCCACCCATGAAAAAGCCCCTCCCGGTTCGGGAAGGGCTGATTCTTCAAAGCGGGTGAAGCGATTCGAACGCCCGACATTCACGTTGGCAACGTGAGTCCCGCGACTTACGCACGGCGACCAATGGCGAACCGTACGCGACCGGGGGTGACCCAAGTCGCTGCCGGGGCGGGCCGTTGCGAACCTCAGACCGGAGCAGATCGATACACGGCAAGACGCCGTACCGGGCAGGCGATGGAACCACGCCTGGAACCACCCGGGACGGCCCGCTGATAGATGCCGTAGGCGTCCTCGATCGACAGGTCGTCACCCGCTCCGAGAACCGGGCCGGAAAGGGTGGCGGCGGCGAGGCCGAGGGCCGAGGATCGAGTCATGGTGGAACTCCAGGAACACCTTAGAGACTGGTCGCGTCGCGGTTGGTTCCGTCGATCAAGGAAGCCGTCGGTGCTGGACGACGTGGGGCCTGTTTCCGGAAACCAACCCGCCGGGGTGGATCGTCCGACCACGGGAATCCCATGAAGACAGCCGGGCCCCGACTGGAGTCGGGGCCCGGCTGGATGCGCCGCGGAATGCCTCGAAGTCCGTGGGTCATCCTCCGGATGGCCGAGTGGTCTCGAGCGCCGCGGCGTCAGTCGATCGAAACGCGGGTGTACGGGGCGCTGATCGGGACGACCCTGCCGTCGACCTTCACGGTGTGGGTCGTGACCAGATCGATCGAGGCGCGACCTGCTTCGAGCGGAATGGTGGCGGTCCAGACGCTGCCCCTGCCCGACATGACCGTCCAGTGGTCGCGGTCTTCGGGGAACAGTTCGTAGAGGTACCAGGCGGAACCATCCGGCCCGCGGTCGTACATCCAGAAGATCTTGCTTTCCTCGGGGACACCACCATCGGGGAAGGTGACCGTCACCTCGAGCAGGTCGCCGTCGATCACCGTGGCGATCTCGGGGGTCTCGAGCCCGCGGCCGGCACCGGCGAGTTGCTCCGCGAAGAAGGCGGCGTCGACGTCGTTGCTGGGCGCTGCGGGATGACCCGCGCGGGCATGGCCGCCGTTGGGCACGATGTAGGTGCGCAAGCCGGGCAGCTTCGCGCCGGTGCCGGGAACGTCGTAGGCGACCCAGTCGTGCGAGCCGGGAAGACTGAAGATCTCGACGCCGCGGGCGGTCAGTGCGTCCCAGTTCTCGCTGACGTACAGGTCGTCGGAGACCCGATCGATGGCATCGAGAATCTTCTGGGTCGTCCATCCGATCTCACCGGTGGCGTCGATGAGGCTGCGGAACCCCTTCGCGTAGTAGTTCCACGGCTGGTCCCCGGCGGGAAGGCCGGCGGCGCGGGCGGCGGCGAAGTCCTGGTTCGCGGCCTCGACCTCGGCGATCGCGTCGAGATCGTGGGCCCGGATCGGGGTGTAG